>SPBY01000441.1 GCA_004525825.1 Bacteroidia bacterium | reverse complement strand
TACAGCATGGAGGTGATTGCCCTGAATGGAATCTCAGCGAGACTCACCGAGCTGGCTGAGAAATTGATTTCAGAAAAGGGAATTCAGCATGGGAAGCTCACCATGAGCAGGTTTGATTAAACAGATAGTGGATTGTAGATAGTGGATAGTATTATGAAAAGGCAAACAAAAGAGAAGCTTTTAATGCTTGAGAAGTGGTTTAAGGAACAAACGGGGTCCATAGTGGCATTTTCAGGGGGGATTGATTCTTCTCTGCTGCTTTTTCTTGCCAGGAGATGGCAAGGCAGGGAAGCCGCCATTGGGGTGATCTCAGATTCTGAAAGCCTGAAAAGAAAGGATTTTAAGCTGGCACAATCATTCAGCAGCCAGTTCGATATCGTCCTGGAGGTCATTGAAACCCGTGAACTGGAAGATGAGCGATACAGCGAAAATCCCATTGATCGCTGCTTTTTCTGCAAGGATCATCTCTATAACGACCTGCAGGTCATCAGTGAAAAGTATCCGGGGTTTCCAGTGTTAAATGGAACCAATGCCGACGATTATGGAGACTATCGTCCGGGCATGAAAGCTGCTGACCTGTATGAGGTGCTTTCTCCCCTGGCAGATTGTGAAATTACCAAGGAGGAGATCCGGGAGATTGCCCGTCATTTTGAACTTCCCAACTGGAACAAGCCGGCCAGTCCCTGCCTCAGCTCCAGGATTCCCTATTCCCATTCCATCACCAGGAAGAAGCTGGTGGAGATTGAGCAGGCGGAGGATCTGTTGAACAGTTTTGGCTTTGAAGATGTAAGGGTACGCCACTATGGCGACCATGGGAAGATTGAGGTTTCCAAAGAGGATCTGCCCAGGTTGAAGGAAATGGAGGAGTCTTTGGTGGGGAAGATCAGGCAGATCGGATTCCCCGAGGTGCTCATCGATGAAGAAGGCCTGGTGAGTGGAAAAATGAATAGAGTCCTTAAGTCTGTAAAATCATAAAGTCAGTAAAGTTATAATGTAAAATGTTTTTGAGGTGAAGAGGATATTATATTACGATTGTTTTGCCGGGATCAGTGGGGATATGAACCTGGGAGCCCTGGTGGACCTGGGGGTGGATGCTGCATACCTTGAGAAGGAGCTGGGGAAATTGAACATCGAGGGATTCCACCTGGAGGTGGAGCCTGACATGCGGAAGGGGATCAGCGGGACAAAGGTGACCGTGGTGGTGGAGAATCCGGAGAATGAAAAGCACAGGCACCTTAGCCACATTGAGGACTTGATCAATAAGAGCTCGTTATCGGACCGCATCAAGAAGAAGTCCCTGGCCATCTTTATGCAGGTGGCTGAGGCCGAAGCAAAGGTGCATAACATATCCAAGGAGAAAGTTCACTTTCATGAGGTGGGGGCCCTGGATTCCATTGCGGATATTGTGGGGGCAGCCATCTGCCAGGAATACCTGGAGGTGGATGAGATTCACTCCTCCCCGGTACAGCTGGGGGGAGGATTTGTCAAATGTGCCCATGGTACGATGCCGGTACCTGCCCCGGCCACTGCTGAGATTGTGGCGGGAATTCCGGTGAAGACAGGACTGGTCAATTACGAAGCATGCACCCCCACCGGGGCAGCCATCCTGGCAGCCACCGTGGATTGTTTCAGCGAAAACATGGAGCTTTCGATTATAAAGACCGGCTATGGGATCGGACAGCGCGACGGGGAGATCCCCAATGTATTGCGTGTTTACCTGGCAGAGTCCAAAAACGAGCAGGTGCAGGATGTAGTGGAGGAGGAGGCAGTGATGCTTGAATGCAACCTGGATGACATGAATCCCGAAAGGTACAGCCATGTGATGGACCTGCTGTTTGCTGCCGGGGCAGCTGATGTGTTTATGACCCCTTTGGTGATGAAGAAATCTAGGCCCGGACACATGCTGAGTGTGCTGTGCAACCACGATACGGTCGGGAATATGAAGGAGATCCTTTTTGTGGAAACCTCCAGCATTGGTCTGCGGGAGCACACCCTGAAAAAAAGCATGTTGAGAAGAGAGATAGTGTTAGTACATACCTTATATGGCGATGTTGAGGTGAAACGAAGCTATTGGAATGGCAGGGTGGTCAATGAGAAGCCCGAATTTGAACAGTGTCGCAAACTGGCCCTTGAGCATGGAGTCACCCTTGAAGAGATCTCAAAAGAGGTAACTAAGAACTTGTAATGGATAAAGCAGAGATTATTAAACTCCTGGAAGCCTACAGCCAGGGCAAACTGAACCAGGATGATGCAGCTGAAAAGCTTTCGGCCTTGGGGATGGAAGAACTTGGTTTTGCCACCATCGATACCGACCGTTACCGGAGGACGGGGATTCCGG
The DNA here is from genome assembly GCA_004525825.1 of Bacteroidia bacterium. Classification (GTDB taxonomy): domain Bacteria; phylum Bacteroidota; class Bacteroidia; order Bacteroidales. The sequence goes on along the minus strand of SPBY01000441.1, from coordinate 1,232 downwards.
AAGTGATCTATTCTGAAGGAAAAACTCCCCAGCAGGTTGCGGAGATTGCCGAACGCATGCATGCCAGGGGAATTCCCATTTTGGCCACCAGGGCTTCCCGCGAAGTATACGATGCAGTGGAAAAACGTATACCAGGAACCATCTATTATGAGATGGCCAGGGCCCTTGTTTACCAAAACGAAAAGCCAGTACCTTCAGAAGGTTACATCGCAGTGGTTTCGGCAGGCACCTCTGATATGCCTGCTTCTGAGGAAGCAGCAATTACCGCTGAATTCCTGGGCAGCCGGGTGGAACGTATTTATGATGTGGGTGTGGCCGGGATCCACCGGCTTTTTCACAGGGCGGAGCTGATCCGGAATGCCTCTGTGGTAATCGTGGTAGCCGGAATGGAGGGCGCACTGGCCAGTGTGATCGGGGGATTGGTGGATAAGCCTGTGATAGGGGTTCCCTGCAGTGCTGGTTATGGGGCTAATTTTGGAGGTGTGTCCGCGCTCCTGTCCATGCTGAACAGCTGTGCCAACGGGGTCAGCGTGGTCAATATCGACAATGGCTTCGGGGCAGCCTGTCAGGCGCATTTGATAGTCAAAACTAAAAAGTGAAAAGTAGAAAGTAAAAGTCTTAAGTGATATGAATGAGATGTCAGTGCTGCTCATATCGGCGGCCACCCTGGGGGTGATCCATACCCTGCTGGGGCCCGACCACTATCTACCCTTTATTGTATTGAGTCGGGCCCGCAAATGGACCCGGACCCGGACACTCTGGATCACCTTTATGTCCGGGGTGGGTCATGTGACCGGTTCGGTGATCCTGGGACTGATCGGGATCGCCATGGGAATCAGCCTGGGAAGGCTTGAGGCCATTGAATCGAGCCGGGGAAGTATCGTGGCTTGGATGTTGATCGCCTTTGGCATCCTCTATACGGCATACGGGGTGTATAAGTACTTTAAGCGGAGTGCCCATGTTCATATGCCGGCCTTTTTGCGTCCAAAGTCGATCCGTCACAGCGATCTGCACCTTTCCAATGGGGATCTGGAAAAAGAGGATAGCGCGGGCAGAATGACCCCATGGATCCTTTTTCTGATTTTTGTATTCGGACCCTGCGAGGTGCTTATCCCCATGCTGGTGTATCCGGCTGCAGAGCAGAGTGGGATGGGGATCTTCCTGGTGGCGCTGGTCTTCGGGATCGCTACCGTGGGGACCATGTTGCTGATAGTCATGCTGGGTTACCAGGG
>SPBY01000051.1 GCA_004525825.1 Bacteroidia bacterium | reverse complement strand
CGTCTTTAGAGAAGCGCGAAAGCTCCTCTTTCATGCTTCTGTCATACTGGTTCACAGGGATGGATCCCAGCTCAAGAGTTTGGGCTAAGCGTACATCTGCCGGATTGATAAATTGTGTTTTTGGCATGGGGAAAGGTTAATATGTTAGTGAGTTAATGTGTTATCAATATTGGTTCAGAGTAGGTCGGTGGAGAGGGATTCTATTTGCTTCTTAATCTCGGCCAGAAACAATGTGGCCGGTCCCCCGTCCAGTGCACGGTGGTCGTAAGTCAGGGAGAGCCCCATAAAGGGCTGGAAACCAAAGTTGCCATCGGGCAGTACGGCGGGACGCAAAACAATGGTATTCACTCCGAGGATGGCCACCTGGGGCAGGTTGATGACCGGAGTGAACATCTCCACCCCGTAGTTGCCCAGGTTTGAAACTGTAAATGATGCAGCCTCCGGTACGAGCAGATCGGGAGAAATGCTTCCCTGCTTTGACTTGTCGGCCATCTCTTTCAGGCTAAGGGAAAGTCCGGGGAGCGAAAGGCGGTCGGCATTCAACAGGGACGGAACCATCAAACCCCGGTCCGTATCCACCGCCAAACCGAGGTTGACCTGGGAAAACTGACGAATGTTATTGTCCAGGAAATGGGCGTTGGCCCCGGGATGTAGCAGCAGGCTCCTTACCACAGCAAAACAAACCATATCGTTCAGGGTGATGTTGTGGGCATAGCCCTCCTTCTGCCTGGCTTTTACCTGGCGTCTTAACTCCAGCATCGGTGACGCATTGGCACTCAGATGGTGTGTAAGCTGAGCCGAATTCTGCAGGGAGCGTAACATAGCCCCGGCAATGATCTTCCTTATATTGCTAAGGGGTGTATCGGTATAGGAACCTGTTCCTTCCAATCCCGTTGTGCCCGCAGCGGATGGAGCAGGCTCAACCAGGTCTCCGGTTTTGTATCTTCCACAATCTTCATTGCTTCCAGCTGGGACCGTCAGTCCTTCCGCTTCCATTTTCTTCTGGGCAAGGGGAGTCAATCGCTTACCCTGCCTGATGGCCTCCAGTACATCCCGTTCAATGATCCTTCCACCCGGACCGCTGCCATGAATAGCATCCAGCACCACCCTTTTTTTACAGGCAAGCTTCCTGGCCCTGGGTGATATGGTGGTCCTTCCCTTGCTTTGCGAATCAGAGACTGTACCCAAAGGCCCAGGGGTGACCGCCTCGATCTCCTCAGGGGCTCCCTTAATTTCTACCTCTTCATTTTTTGAGAGGTCCGGATTGCCCCGGAGACGAAACTCCTCCACGGATTCGCCTTCCACACCAATCACTGCCACGTTTTGCAGGACAGGCACCTCATCGCCTTCAACGAAAAAACGGGCAAGCAGGAGGCCGTCGACAGGCGCCTCTTCTTCGAAGGCAGCCTTGTCGGTTTCATAGGCAAACAAAAGATCCCCTTTGGAAACCTGTTCCCCTTCTGCTTTATACCATTCTGTGAGTATGCAACTTTCGACCGATTGTCCCTGGCGGGGCATAATTACTGCAAGAGCCATAATAGAAAAACTTAATAACTTGTATATACAAGTGCAAATATAAACAATTTATTTATATACTGAAAATCCTAAATGTGTTTTTAAATAGTATTTGTATATCTTTATATATCATGAATTTATGTCTATAAAACATAATAATTTTTACAGAAACGATATTTCTTCTTATCTTTACATGTAATTTGTCTGATACTGACAAATATTTTAAAATTATCATGGGCGCAAAAGAAGCTCCTCAGTATCGTAAGTTGTATGAACTGCTTCGGGGTCTGATCGAAGATCTTAGCTACCAGTATGGCGACCTGTTGCCTTCCGAAAATGAACTGTGTGCCACCCATCAGCTCACCCGCCCAACCGTACGGAAAGCACTGGATATGCTGGTAAATGAAGGATTCATTATCCGGCAGCAGGGAAAAGGGAGCATTGTGCTGGGCTTACCCAAAGGAATAGGCATCCTGTCACTTACTGGCACTACCTCTGCCATTGGCCAGGACCTTCTCACCACAAAGATCATTGTGAAACCCCACATTATGAGCTGGGAGCATGCCTTTGGCTATGAACTCAGTGAGAGGGACAGGAGTCTGGGCTGCATACACATGGAACGCTTAAGGCTCATTAATGAGAAGCCGGTCTTTTACGACATCACCATGATTCCCAACCTCAATCTTCCCAGGTTCACTTCCAGAACCTTCGAAAACCGTTCCCTCTTCGACATTTTGCGTAAACACTACCAGATTGAGGTAAAAGGAGGCGAACAGAAGATCCAGGCCATTACGGCCGATGATAGAATTGTGAAGCATTTCGGGGTAAAGAAGAATCACCCCATCCTTCGGGTGGACCGCAAACTTGATACCAGTAAGGCGGGCTTTTCCTTTTTTAGCCAGATTTACTGCAATACCGAGAATTACAGTCTGATCGGAAGTTTTTAAAGTTAGAGCTTAGGCAAGGCCCAGGGGGCACGATAGTATGCCCTGGTCATTTTGGCTGCCTTCTCATCTCCAATCACCTCACCCTTGTCTCTGCTAAGATTAAGAAACTTTCGGAATGGTATTTGTGCAGTACTGGGTAGTATACACCTTTAACCACCTGCCATGATAAAAAGATACCATATCCCAGCCATAGGCTTCTTTCTGGTTTGCACAAGCGTTGCCATGCTTGCCCAGAAGTCGGTCTATACCTTTCCCTTCGAGAACAGCTACAAACTCCCTCCCATGGAGACCTACATCAACACCCAGGAGATCTCCAGCACTTATCAAACCTATGGAAACTTCTATACCACCGAGATTAGCGGTCTTGGCGATGAGACGGTGGAACAAACCTCTTCTACCTACATTTCCGATGTGAAAGCCAATGATGCATTCCGCTTTCTGAAGTTTTACATGGAGGAGCAACTGGTGTCCCCGGGTGTTGAAACCCAGGGTTCTGTGGAGATGAGTATTATTTACTACCACGAGAAGTACCGGGTCAATGTGGGAACTGCATTGAATATACTCACCCTCGGCATGGGAACCCTGTTTGGTATTCCCTTTGCCACCTCCCTCACCGATGTGGAAGTTGAAGCAAGTTTCTTCAATGAGAACAAGCAATTTATCACCACCCACCGTGGGGTAGGACGGGGAAAGAAATGGGTAGGTCTCTATAGCCTGGACACGCGCCTCCCCCATCAAAGAGCGCTTTTGGACGCTCTGGATGCATTGAACACCCAGATTCTATCAGATCCAAAACTGCTGAATCTTAGCTTTCCGGCTGTAGTTCCCGAACCCTGATCTTCAAACAGTCAAGTACCGTGGAAGGTCTTAGACAGACTACTCCTCGACAAAGAACGGGATATTTGCGGTTGCAGATCTGTTTCCATTGTCGGTGGCATAGATAAACAGCCTGTATGCCCCGGGAGTACTTGGTGCGTCCAGTTCAATTTCAGACTGTTCAAGCTCCATTGATAAAAGTGTTTCCGGGCGACTTTCATAATCGCCTCCCATACCCAGATCGGTGCTTTCCGGAAGAATTTCCCACCGGTACACGATTGGGTCATTCTCATAATCTGTGGCAAGCACGATGGCTTTGTACTTTTCACCCACCTTTAATTTGATGTTATCGTAAGCAGTTTTACCATCGAGAATAAATGACACAAGGGTGGGGCAACGATTCTCAGGCCAGGCTCCGGTCCATACAAATTGCATGGCATCAACAGTCTCAGTTACATTTCCATTGGCCAGGAACATGCCGTACCAGGTGGGTGTGCGCTCTTGCTTCTGGGCCCACAGAAATACGTATGATCCCAAACAATTGACAGGATCTGCCTGAATGGCAAGCTCATACCTTTCTATGAAAGCTTCCGCCTTCTCCCTGCTCGTTTGCTCAATAGCGACATCCCACTCGGTTCTGGCTACTTCCCAGTGACCGGTTGCGCCCCATTCGGTGACCATATAGGGCCCTTCCCATCCTGCATCGCCGATACGTTTCTGGAGGTTCACGATATCGCCATACATTTGTATGGAAAGAAAATCTATGTCGGTACAGTGTTCCTTGATATAATCTACTTCCCGTTTGCCTATTCCTGCCATGGTGGTGGTGGTGGGATGATTCGGGTCCAGTTCGTGAATCATCCTGGATATTTCCTCTACCGCATCGTAGACTTTCAGGTTATCAGCTTCCAGGTTTAATTCGTTGCCAATTGCCCAGCCCAGAAGTGCCGGATGATCCTTCAATCGTTCCACTTCCCCTTTCAGATATTCAAACTGCTTTTTGACTTCATCCGCATCATTATAATCGAAACCATGTCGCTCCCGGGCAACATCGAGGCCCATTAAAACCATCAATCCATTTTTATGAGCACGATCCAATACCTCGATGGCATCTTCAGACTCGTTTCTGGTACGCCAGGTCCTGAAAGAATTTCCTCCATATTCGGCCAGTGCTTCCATATTACCAAATTCAAGCCCTGCTCCATTCACATAAAACTCCTGGCTGTTTACGTACAGCCGTTGGTACCCCGCTTCATTCTTTTTCAGTTCAACTTTTGCGACCTTGCTGCTGCTGGCGGTACAAGCAAGCATGAAAACTACAGCCATCGCAAAAACGATCATGTGTTTGATTCTTCTCATAGTTCTCTATTAAAAATTACTTATTTATATTCATCAGGCCATCCACATCAAAAGTTCAACAAATCCCTTGATACGGATCGCAGTTAGGGCATTTGCCTCTTCTAAAGTTCCCGAACCCTGATGTTCCGGAACTTTACCGACATGTGTACTCCCCCGTGTAGCTGCAAACCAATGGGGCCTTCATCCGCCAGCACCACCCCGGTGTAGTCCACCATGGGTTCCCCGTTCAGGAAGGTCTGGATCCTAAGGCCGTTGACCACCACTTTCAGGTGGTTCCACTCCCCGATTTTATGAAATTCTTCCACTTTGTCGGTCTGACCCGGATAGGAACCCTGCTCATCCTCGGGTGCATAGATGCAGGCGGTCATGTCCTTCAGCAGCGAACGGGAAATCCCGATCTGTACCTGGTGGGTCAGTCCACGGATAAATAGTCCGGTATCGTAATCATCTGTGAGTGTGATGTATTCACACTCCACCTCAAAATCACGAAAGGAGGAGGTGGTCCATATGATGGAAGCCTTTTCTGTGGCGTTCTCTCCCAGCAACTCTCCCTCCACCGCTTTCCAGTCAACTGCCTGTTCAACAGGGTCACACACCCAGCCGTCCAGGCTCTTGCCGTCAAACAGGGTCACAGAAGAATCGCAAGAGTTTACTATCACTCCAACAAAGAGCAACAATGCTAGTTTTTGCATGGTTTTCATTATAAAGATTCTAAGATTATACCACCTCGGGTACAATATACGGATGCCTGTACTTCCGCGTCAGCAACATGTTGGCCTCCTGGTTGTCAATGAACTTCTCAAACTCGCCATTAAACTCCAGGGTTTCTCCCACCCTGTATGCGATGTTGCCCAGGTGGGGCAGGCAGGTGGACATGTGACCCACCAGGATGTCGCAATTCAGATCGGCCGGATTGCCTGAACGCACTGCATCGATGAAGTTGGCAAAATGGCCCCCGCTGCTTGGTGCGGCCCGGAAAGTCTTGTCACCCCCCACTGCAGCCCCCTCTGCCTCTATGCCCGTTCCTGCAAAAGGCTCCTCCTGGCGCTCTCTGTAGGCTTTCCAGTTGGATCCGTTCACCTCGAGCCAGCCTTCGGTACCATAAAAGATGTTTCCGATTTTAATACTTTCAGGAGCCTCAGCATTGGTATATCGTCCACGGGTTTCAAATTCCAGGATCTTCCCATCCTCGTATTCAAAAATGGAGATCTGTGTGTTGGGGGTCTCCTGGGAACAGGCATGGGGTGAAATCCCAAAAATACCACCCATGGATTGTACCTTCACCGGGTGTGCGTTCTTTCCCAGTCCCCAGCGGGCAATATCAAACTGGTGGGGACCCTGGTTCCCGGTGTCTCCGTTCCCGGTGTTCCAGTGCCAGTGCCAGTTGTAATGTCCTCTTTTCTCGTTGTAGGGCCGGTAAGAACAGGGTCCCAGCCAGAGATCGTAATCCAGTGTGGCAGGAGCTTCGCTGTCGGGCGAGATGCCAAATGAATCCCTGGGTTTGAAGCAGGTGCCCCTCGACATAAATACATCTCCGATGCCTCCGTCATTCAGAAACTGCATGGCCTGCATCACGTTACTGATGGAGCGGTTCTGGAAACCCACCTGGACCACCCGATTGTACTTCCTGGCAGATTCCACCATTTTACGACCTTCCCAGATATTATGGGAGCTGGGCTTTTCCACATATACATGCTTTCCTGCCTGGCAGGCCCAGATGGTTCCGAGGGCATGCCAGTGGTTGGGAGCAGCTATGGCTACTGCATCAATTTCCGGATCCTCAAATACCTTCCTCAGATCCTGAACGGCATCCGGCTTGTTGCCTTTCTGATTCTCGGCCACCAGCTCACGGGAGGACTCATGGTACTCGGTATCCACATCACAAACGGTCTTTACAAACACATTGTCGTCATACATTTCCGAAAAGGCACTCATCAGGTCTTTCCCGCGTCCCCTGAGTCCAATCACGCCCATGTTGATCCGGTCATTGGCGCCCAGGATCCTTCCATACGACTTGGCCGACATGGCGGTCAATCCCACCGAAACTCCAGCGGTTCCCAGGGCTGTTTTCTTGATAAAAGTTCTTCTGTTTTCCATAGTTATAGTGTCTCTATTTAGAAGTTAGTTGTTAGACGAAAGCTTATGCCTAAATATAGTCAAACCTATAAGAAGTTCACCACAGCTCCAGCTTCCATTCCGGATTCAGATTTTACGCTTAAGGTGGCTGTTCCCGATTGTCCCGGAATACTACGAAGTACTGCTACAGACTTTCCATAGAAAAGCGGATGCGTTTCATCGGTAAAGGAATCATGCCCCATCTGGTTGCCGTTGGCTACCCCCATGAGCCTGGCGGCCCCGTCTACAGTAAATTCCAGCATATCCATAGCCAGGGGACAGGTATTTCCACTTGCATCGACCATGGAGATGGTGATATAGCAAAGATCCATCCCATCGGCTTTCAAATTACTACGGTCAGCTGTCAAATGCAGTGCAGAAGGCTCCCCGGCAGTAAGCACCTTAGCTTCTCCGATCAAAAATCCATCCTTATATGCTACCGCCTTCAGTTCTCCTGGCTCAAAAGCTACGTCCATCCATCGCAGGCGGTAAGCATCCACAATTTCAAAATATGGATTCTCCTGGTCATCCTGGTTCACCGAATATTCGAAGTTGCGGGCCATGGATTGGGAAGTTAAGACCATGTTTGGATCCATCTTGCTCCGTCGACCCAGGCTCTCCCCATTCAGAAACAACTCTGCCTCATCCCCATCCGTATAGACAAATACCGGAATGGACTCACCTTCATGCCCCTGCCAGTTCCAGTGTGGAGCCAGATGCACGGTATGCTCTTTCCTGTTCCAGAGGCTCCGGTAGTTGTAATAGGAGTCCTTGGGAAGTCCGGCCAGATCCACGATGCCAAAATAAGAGCTGCGTGCATCGTAGCCCTCCCGAGTAGGCAGAAAACTACCTGCACCCCAGCGAGCATTAATATTCATTACAGGTGTGGGTTCGCCCAGATAGTCAAAACCCGTCCAGACAAATTCACCTGCCACAAAGGTATCGATGCGCATGTACTCAAATTCAATTTCCGGAATATCTGACCACCGGGCAGAGGTGAGCATATAGGCAGTCATCTCTCCATCATCGGTAAAGTCAGTCTTGCTTTTGGGCAAAGGCAACTTATAAGCACCACGGGTACCAAAAGCGGAGGCAGATTCACTGTATATCAATGGCATATCCGGGTAGGCTAAGCGGGTGGATACGTACCGCCTGGCATAGTTCCAACCCGAAGTCTCCAGGGCATCCAGAATGTGTTTACCCTCTCCTGATGCTGAAGGGATGTGGCATCCCATGGTAGTTGGTCTCGTGATATCGTGCTTTTTAAAGTACTTCACCATATTGGCCACATGTTCCTCGGCCAGGCTGTCCCGATCCGATAACAGATCTCCAATCTCATTTCCTATGGACCAGAGAAAGACAGATGGGTGATTCCGGTCACGGCGGACAAAATTAGCCACTTCAGCTTCCGCATAAGAGTCCACATACTCCGCAGTGCTGCATTGAACTCCGGCAGTCGGACCATATTTGTCGAACAACTCGTTGAACACAATGATGCCCATGCGATCGCACAGATCAAGTACCTCCGGGGCACAGGCATTGTGACTGGTTCGCAGTGCATTCACCCCCATCTCTTTCATAATCTCCAACTGGCGCTCCATGGCCCTTGGGAAGAAAGCTGCACCCAGGGGTCCCTGATCGTGGTGCAGGTTCACTCCGTATAATTGCACTCGCCTGCCATTGAGATGGAATCCGTCATTGGCAGTCCACTTAAAATCTCTTATACCGAAGGTAGTTGAAGTGCTTTGTACGTCCTTCCTATCTATCACCAGCTCTGCTACGCAAGTATAGAGATCTGGATGTTCAATATCCCAGATGACGGGCCGATCGATGCTTATATCGAATTCTGCCTGTAGTTCTTTACCTGATGGCAGCTCCAGCTCTTTTTCCACATTTGCCACCTCCTTTCCGGCGGGATCAACAAGGGCGATCTCAAGCATTACCTTCTGGTCTGAGCCTGAAGCATTCACAAGCTCAACACTGGCATGGATCATCGCTTCTCCTTCATTTACTTCAGGAGTGCTTACATAGAGCCCCCAGACTGGAAAATGGACGGGATCAATCAGGCGCATCCCTACTTTCCTGTAAATCCCGGCCCCCGGGTACCAGCGGGATGAATGTTCTCGGGTATCGGCATGAACCACCAGAACATTGGTAGCCCCAAAGCGCGCCGCCCCGGTGACATCGATCCAGAATGAGTTATAGCCATAGCGCCATGAACCCACCTTCTCCCCATTCAAAAAGACTTCTGGATTGTCCATCACTCCATCAAAAAGGAATTGAAGCCTTTTCCCTTCCGCATCGGCAGGCAGGTCAAAACTTTTGCGGTACCAACCTTCCCCTTTCCATGGCAATTTGCCCGTGTTTCCGTTTGATTTCAGAGGGCCAAAAGGACCACTGATGGCCCAGTCATGAGGCAGGTCCACTCCCTCCCAGTCAGAATCATCAAAGTCCGGATCCATGGCCGCCGCTTGCTCACCTTTGGCAAACTTCCAGTCAAAATTAATGGAGTGGTCCCATTCCGGGGACAGCTCTTCAGATGATCTATCTGAACAGGCATTGAAGCCTATGAATGCTAATATGAATAGCGAACACGGGATACTACTCTTTTTATTCATTTTTGGGGTCCGCTTTGATTGGTCTTTCAAGATACTGCATAAATTCTTACGTGAAGTTTTTTGTTATATTTATTCGTCGTTTTCAAATACGTAATTTCACTTAGATGTCCTTTAAAGAGCTGCTTTCATTAAAAGTCATTCTATTACTCTCAAGCTCCCTATTCCTGGTATCTTGTACTCCGAAGACAAAGGTCTCGCTGAAAGGCAGCAGGCCAAACATCGTTTTTATTCTGGCCGATGACATGGGATGGGCTGATCTGCCTGTTTATGGCAACAGATTCAACTAGGCTCCGCGTCTATCGCAGATGGCGGCAGAAGGGATCCGCTTCACCGATGCCTATGCAGCCTGTCCGGTATGCTCCCCCACCCGGGCCAGCATCATGAGCGGACAATACCCGGCCAGGGTGGGTGTCACTGATTTTATTACCGGACACTGGCGGCCCTACGAGGAGGTGATCGTTCCAAAAAACAGGCAGCAATATCTGCCGGAGGAAATTATTACCATGGGCGAATTGTTGAAAGAGGCAGGATATGCCACAGGATATTTTGGAAAATGGCACCTGGGCTTTGAAGATAAGCACCAACCTGGAAATCAGGGTTTTGAAACGGTTAATGTATACAAGGGTGGCGGATACTTCTCTTATGCGAGCAGCATGAGTTCCCCCATCGAGGTGGATAGTGGCAAAGTACTTTCAGAAGCACTAACTGATTTAAGCCTTGACTTTATCAGGGAACATAAAGAGTCCCCCTTTTTGCTTTACCTGGCCCACTACGATGTGCATGTCCAACTGGATGCAGACTCCACATTAATCGACAAGTACCTTCACAAGGAGAAGGTGGCCGGCTACCCATGTAACGCTGTCTATGCAGCCATGGTGGAACATGTGGACAACAGCGTGGGAAGAATCCTGGATGAGCTGGATGAACTTGGATTGTCGGACAATACCCTGGTGGTCTATTTTTCTGATAACGGGGGACTGGTGAGCCGCTTCGACAGAATCCCTCTGCTGGCAGATGAGAGGCAACATATCTATGAAGGGGACACCCTTCTCTATGTAGCCTCCTCCAATGCTCCCCTAAGGGCAGAGAAAGGAACGGTGTATGAGGGAGGTATAAGGGAACCCTTCCTTACCCGCTGGCCGGGGAAGATCAAGGCGGGTGAGGTGAGTGATGCCCTGGTCTCCAGCGTGGACTTCTATCCCACTTTTGCCGAACTGGCCGGAATTCCTTTACCCAGGTCACAGGTCTATGACGGAATTAGCCTGGTGGACATTCTGGAGGGTTCAGCGCCCGATCCCGAACGAGCCATCTTCTGGCATTACCCGGTGTACCATCACGATCAACCAGCGAGCGTTGTGAGAAAAGGGAAATGGAAGTTGATACAAAATCTGGTGAACGACCAACGTAAGCTCTATGACCTGGAGAATGACATTGGGGAGACCACCGACCTGAGTCAGTCGGAACCAGAGATGGCTGAGGAACTTTACAGGCTGCTGGAGGAATGGCGTAGGGATTGTAAGGCTGAATTTCCGGTCCCCAATCCCGGATTTGACCCGGCAAAGCGATATGAATGGGGAATACATCCCGATCGAAACTAAGTACAAAACAATGACCCAACAAAAACAGCTAAAAGCGGTCCTCTTTGATATGGACGGGGTCCTTCTCGATTCGGAGGAGTACATCCGTCGTGCCGGAATCATGATGTTCAGGGAAAAAGGACATGAAGTAGCCCCCGACGATTTTCTGGAGTTTACCGGCATGGGCGAGAACAGGTACCTGGG
>SPBY01000257.1 GCA_004525825.1 Bacteroidia bacterium | reverse complement strand
CAGCCTACCCAAATCCCTTCGTCCATGAAACCCAAATCCGGGTCTCAGGACTGGGCACGGTTCAAGGAAAACTGGTTTTGTTGGATGTTCAGGGCAGAAGGATCAGGGAGCTAGATCTGCTTCATAGTGAATCGTACCAGTTGTTTCGGGAGAATCTCCCCCCTGGAATCTATGTGCTCCAACTGCTTGAATCAGGCCTACCTGTGGCTTCTCTCCGACTGATCGCCCGGTAATCCAAAAAACTGTTATATAACAAATTTCTAAAACTTTAAGTGAAAGCTAATACACCTTCATTCGAAAGTTATTATATTTGTGGAACTGAATTAACAATCTGAGTCGCATGATCTTCAATATCCAGCGCTTCTCAACACACGATGGAGACGGCATACGGACCCTGATATTCTACAAAGGGTGTCCCTTGCGATGCCAGTGGTGCAGCAATCCTGAAAGTCATTCTTTCGGGTACAGCATTATGTACGATCAGACTCTCTGCAAAAGATTTGGCGATTGTACACTGGCAGAACCGGCGGCCTTCGAGCTTAATGACGGCAAAGGAGTAGATATCAGGCGAAGAGAGGTGAACCAGCCTTTAAATCTAAAGGATGTTTGCGCATCTAAAGCGCTGGTTCTTACCGGAGATGACCTGAGTGTGGACGATCTGATGACAGAAATTGAGAAAGACGTGCCCTTTTATAAGGACGATGGTGGCGTCACCCTTTCCGGGGGCGAGCCCCTTTCCCAGGATCAGGATCTAATCCTCCTGCTGAAGCGTCTGAAAGAGAGGAAGATCAGTACCAGCATGGAAACGTCCCTCCATGTGAGCTGGGCGAGGATAGAGAGATGCATCGGCATGGTGGGTACCTTCCTGGTGGATCTGAAACATACCGACAAGGAAAAATTCAGGCATTACATTTTAGGAGATGCGGGACTGGTCATGAGGAACCTGGAGAAACTGGCTTATTTCGGGGCCAAAGTGGTGGTGAGAATACCGGTGATTCCCGGTTTCAATCACTCCTTGCCGGAAATACAGCAGATGGTGGATAAGGTAAGTACCATCAGTGGCATTGAGGAGATCCACTTTCTCCCCTATCATACCTTTGGGGTGGAAAAGTACAAGATGCTTGGAATGGAATATGAATTCGGAACTGATAAACAGGTCCATGAGAGTGAACTGGAGCTATATGTGCAATACGCGCAGTCGAGAGGCTTCAGGACAAAAATTGGAGGTTGATATGATCACAAAAGAGATGACTAAAGAAGTTACAGAGAGAATAGCCCGGCTAAGGGAGAAGGTTCTAAGCGCCAAGCCCGGCGTATGCACCGAAAGGGCCAGATTCTATACTGAAGTATACAGGGAGAACGAGGATCAGCCAGTGATTATCAAGCGGGCCCTGGCTCTGAAAATGACCCTGGAGAAAATGACCATCTTCATTGATGAGGGAGAGCTGATCGTGGGCAACCAGTCGTCCGCTCACCGTGCAGCCCCTATTTTTCCAGAATATGCAGTGGATTGGCTTCCCGAAGAGATGGATGAACTGGACCAACGACCCGGCGATGCCTTCTACATCACAGAGGAGCATAAGAAAGAATTAAGCGAAATAGCAGCATGGTGGAAGGGGAAGGTATTGTGGGACCGGGGAAGGGCCCTGATGTCCCAGGAACTGCGCGACTTGCAGGATTCTGCCATCATCAAAGCCACCGGAAACCTTAGCTCGGGAGATGCGCACATTGCGGTGGATTTTTACAAGATCCTGGAGGTGGGCATAAGTGGTTATTTCAAAGAGATTGAACTCCACCATAAGCAGGTGGACCGCTCCAAGATGGAAGGGATCAGGAAAGATAAGTTCTATACCGCACTGGCCATGGGTCTGGAATCGTTCCAGTCCTTCATAAGGCGTTATCGCGACATGGCCGTCTACCTCAGCAAGGAAACCAATGATCCTGAAAGAGAGAAAGAGCTTCAAAAAATCGCTGACAATTGCGGAGTGATTGCAGAGCAGCCGCCGCAGGATTTCTACCAGGCCCTGCAACTGGTCTATTTTGTTCAGCTGATCCTGCAGATAGAAAGCAATGGGCATTCTGTGTCGCTGGGACGCCTGGACCAGTACCTCTACCCCTTTTATAAGAAGGACCTTCTTGCCGGGCTGATATCAGAGGACTTTGCTTCAGAACTACTTGAGAGCACATGGATTAAGTTGTTGTCTGTAAATAAGATAAGGCCATGGTCCCACACCCGTTTTTCCGCCGGAGGGCCTCTATATCAGAACGTAACTATCGGGGGACAAACCACCGACGGGAAGGATGCGGTCAATGAGCTGAGTTTCCTGGTGCTAGAATCGGTGGGTAACATGAAACTGACACAGCCCAACCTTTCGGTACGCTTCCATAAAGGAATCAGCGAGGAGTTTATGATGGCCTGCATGAAAGTGATTGAGAAAGGATTTGGGATGCCCTCTTTTAACAACGACGAGGTGGTCATTCCGGAGCTGATCAACCTGGGGGTAGAAGCTGAAGATGCCTATAACTATTCGGCCATTGGATGCATCGAAATTGCCGTTCCAGGAAAATGGGGCTATCGATGTACCGGAATGAGTTTCCTGAACCTGATGCGTGTATTTCTGGCCACCCTGCATGACGGCTACGACAGCCAGTCGGGCCATACCTTCCTTAAGGGGATGGGAAAATTCAGCGATTTCAAGACCTACGAAGACTTGTTTAAAGCCTGGCAGCATCAGATCCGCTATTACACCCGCAAAACCGTTGAGATAGATACAGCCGTGGATACGGCCCTGGAGGAGCAAGTTCCGGATATCCTCTGCTCCACCTTTGTGGATAGCTGCATTGCCCGTGGCAAGACCATTAAGGAAGGGGGTTCCAAATACGATTTTGTATCTGGACTTCAGGTGGGTATTGCCAACCTTGGGAATTCCCTGGCGGCCATCAAGAAACTGGTATTCGAAGAGAAAAGGATCAGTAAGGAGGAATTGTTGGAGGCGCTGGAAAACAATTTTGAAGGTAAAGAGGGTGAGAAGATCAGGCAACTGCTTCTGAACTTTGCTCCCAAATACGGGAACGATGATGACTATGTGGACCTGTTGCTGAAGGACGCCTACATGGAGTTTATTGAGGAGTTGAAGAATTATCGCACCACACGCCATGGTCGCGGCCCCATTGGATGCCGATACTATGCGGGTACGTCAAGCATCTCGGCCAATGTGCCCAGCGGCGCGGTGGTACCTGCCACTCCTGACGGACGAAAGGCCTTTACTCCGGTGGCGGAAGGTAGTTCTCCTTCTTCAGGAACTGACCTGCTGGGACCCACAGCGGTCTTTAAGTCGGTATCGAAACTACCCACAGAAGAGATCATGGGTGGAGTATTGCTGAACCAGAAGCTCTCACCTGCCACCATAGCGAAGGATGGTGACAAACAAAAGCTGGTATCTATCATTCGCACCTTCTTTGCAGAATTGAAAGGCTGGAATGTGCAGTACAACATTGTTTCCCGGGAGACCCTGCTGGCTGCCCAGAAAGATCCGGAAAAATACAGGGACCTGGTGGTCAGGATAGCCGGATATTCTGCATTTTTCACTACTTTATCTCCCGATACACAGGACGACATCATAGCACGAACCGAACACACACTATAATTCTAATTTCATGCCAGGAGTACTTTGCGGAGTCGATATCGGGGGAACCAAGTGTTCCATTGCCCTGATTGATTACGATGGGAACATCCTGGATAAAATTTACACCTGTGCTCATGTGGAGGAGGAGGAGGACGGAATGGTGAAGATGGTGGCCGGTCACGTAAAGGAATTGCTCCAGAGGAACCAGCTGAAAGAGACCGACCTGCCTGCACTTGGTGTAGGGTGCGCCGGTCATATCCGTTTCTCAGAGGGCGTAATCATTACCACCTCCAACCTGAAGGGATATAACAACTATCCCCTTCGGGACGAATTGCAGTCCCACTTTGAAATTCCCGTAATAGTGGACAACGATGCCAATGCCCAGGCCGTGGGAGAGCATAAGTTTGGGGCCGGCAAGGGATATGAGGATATGATCTTTGTGACCATCAGTACAGGCATTGGGGCCGGACTCATCATTAACGGCAAACCCTACCGGGGAATGACGGGCACTGCTGGTGAGTTTGGACATTCCATTGTGGAACCGGACAGTGAGCTTATTTGCACTTGTGGCAACCGGGGATGCATCATGGCCTGCGCCTGCGGTCTGGCCCTTCCCCACCTGTTTGAGAAAAAACTGAAGGAGGGCATGAAGACCCTGATCAAGATGCCTCCCAATTTCAACATTTCCAAAATCAACGGACAAACCCTGAAGAAGGGACTGGACATAGGAGACCCGGTTTCCAAGGCGGTAATATCGGACAGTGCCTACTATGTGGGTATAGGTCTCTACAACCTGTTCCAGACCCTGAATCCACCTCTGATTGTACTGGGAGGAGGCTTGACCAACTGGGGTGATTTCTACCTGAACAAGATCAAAGAGACCTTCTATGAACTGGCCCGAGATATGATATTTGATCCCATTGAGATTACGCTTTCAAAAATAATTGGCGATGCCGGAGTCATAGGTGCCGCTGGTCTTACCATGGAATAATCATGTTGAATGAACGACAGAACAGGATCCTGGTGATCCTGGGAAAGGACAGTCAGACTTCGGTGCTTACCCTTTCTGAAATTTTGGGCGTCTCTTCGGTAACCATCCGCCAGGATTTGAACCACATGGAGGCAGAAGGCCTTTTGAAGCGGGTCCACGGGGGGGCTGTGCTGAAGGATGGTGATGACCTGGACAACCGCCTGGGAAAGAATTATGAAAAGAAGCTCAGGATAGCGAAGAAGGTGGCTTCGCTGGTCCATGAGGGGGAAACCATCCTGATTGAATCAGGTTCAGCCAACGTGTTGCTGGCCAGAGAACTGGTAAAGATCAAAAAGGTTACCATCATGACCACCAACCTTTACATTGCCAGGCAGTTCCGTAAAAACGGTATGGCCAATATTGTGATCCTGGGGGGTATCTACCAGCATGACAGTGAAACTCTGGTAGGAAAAATTACCAAAGCGTGCATCGATCAGGTCAACATCGATAAAGCCTTCATTGGCATCGATGGATATACAGCTGAAAATGGATTCATGCTGCGGGATCTTTTCCGGGCCGAGATCTCCAGCTACATCATTCAAAAGGCATCGGATCTGTTTGTAGTTTCAGACTCAAGCAAGTTCGGATGCATAGGACTCACAAGTATCTGCAGCCTGAAGGACATTCAGCATGTGGCCACCGACAGTGACCTGGATCAAGAGTATCGTCATGAACTCATTGAAGCGGGGATCGATCTGATCCTT
>SPBY01000581.1 GCA_004525825.1 Bacteroidia bacterium | reverse complement strand
TAACCAGCCGCAAAGCCATGACCAGCGGAACCCTGAAGGAGGTTCCCGATAAGAGTGTGTTTATTGAATACCTGATTAAGCGGCTTGAGACAAACAGGCAGAAATACCTTCCGTCGGAACAGCTTTACTCAAGCATGAAGGAAGCGGTTATGAACAATAGCCCCAACATTCCACGATATGGAACCATTCAGAATGTGGGAGATGAGGGGGGCGATTTTATCTTTATCCGCAGGGATTAAATCCCTCCTTCTTACAGTGATCCGGTCATCCTCGATGGATCGACCCACTCATCGAACTCTTCCTCAGTAACGTAGCTCAGTGAAAGTGCTGCCTGTTTCAAGGTAGCGCCCTCTTTGTGAGCTTTCTTGGCTATCTCGGCCGCCTTTTCATACCCGATATGGGTGTTGAGGGCGGTGACCAGCATCAGGGAATTGTTGAGGTTCTCCTCGATCCTTTCTTTGTTGGGTTCAATGCCCACGGAACAGTTTTCATTGAAGGAGCTGCATGCATCTCCAATGAGCCTGGCCGATTCCAGGAAGTTGGCGATCATCATGGGTTTAAATACATTCAGCTCGAAATGGCCGTTGCTTCCTCCAATATTGATGGCCACATCGTTGCCCATCACCTGGGCGCAGACCATGGTGAGGGCCTCAGCCTGGGTGGGATTGACCTTGCCGGGCATGATGGATGAACCCGGTTCGTTGGCCGGGATGATGATCTCACCTATGCCGCACCTGGGACCCGAAGCAAGCATGCGAATGTCGTTTCCGATTTTCATCAGGCTTACAGCCAGGGTCTTCAGGGCACCATGGGTCTCGACGATGGCATCGTGGGCGGCCAGTCCTTCAAATTTGTTGGTACCGGTGATGAAGGGGAGGTCGGTAAATCTGGCAATGTTTCGAGCCACCAGTGTGGAGTAGCCCTCGGGGGTGTTGATCCCCGTTCCTACGGCGGTACCACCCAGGGCCAGTTCGGTGAGGTGATCCAGGCTGTTGATCAGCGCCTTCATCCCGTGATCCAGCTGCGAAACGTATCCCGAAAATTCCTGTCCCAGGGTTAGCGGTGTAGCATCCATCCAGTGGGTACGTCCGATTTTCACCACGTTCATATTGGCATCAGCCTTGGCCTTCAGGGTATCACGAAGGTCCTTCACACCCGGAATGGTTACTTCGGTCAGCATCTTATAAGCTGCAATGTGCATGGCCGTGGGAAAGGTATCGTTGGACGATTGAGATTTATTTACATCATCGTTGGGATGGATCAGCTTTGTGCCTTCACCCAGTTTATGACCCTGGATCACATGGGCCCTGTTAGCCACTACTTCGTTCACGTTCATGTTGGACTGGGTGCCCGATCCGGTCTGCCAAACCACCAGGGGAAACTGCTCGTCCAGTTTGCCTTCGATAATCTCATCGCATACGTCCATGATCAGGTTGGCCTTTTCATCTGATAGCACTCCTAACTCCATATTGGTGGCTGCAGCTGCCTTTTTCAGGTAGCCAAAGGCTTTCACAATCTCGATGGGCATGCGGCCGTCACCGATTTTGAAATTCTCTTTTGAACGCTGTGTTTGAGCACCCCAGTACTTGTCGGCAGGGACCTGTACTTCGCCCATGGTATCCTTTTCAATCCTGTAATCCATGATGAGTATAATTTTGACCAAATATACTCAAACTGGATCAAGCAAAAGAATGAAAAAAAATGTTCTTGGAAATAATATGGCTATGAATCAGCCTTCATCAGGAGGACTGTGATGTAGTAGTTCCCTTCGGTGTCGGATTCCACTCCCACGCCGCACTGGGTAACATCCTCCAACAGGGTGGCTTCGCCCTCCGGAAGAAGCAGTAATTCGTCCACGATCTCGTCCTCATTGCTGGTGGTGGTTTTTAACACCAGTGCATGATGGTTATAAAAACTGTATTTTTCGTTGAGGGCATCCCAGTGAACATCCAATCCGTCGGTATTCACTTCCTGCACTCCGTTGGCCATTTTGTAAGAGTAGATCTGGGCTTCGCCCACTACAAAATACTGGTGTACAAATGGTCCGTCTTCCCCATTGGCATTCCGGTAGGCTTTGATGGACTGGTAGATCAGGTTTTCATTGTTTTTTATCTGCACATAAGGACCATCGTCTTTCTTGCATGAAAACAGAAACAGGGGCATGGTCAGCAAAAGGATCAGTCGGGATATTTTCATGGCCTAACATTTTCCTTTTGTACGATTTGAAGGGAAAAAGGTTGCTTAGAGCTTGTCAATATTTTCCAGCGGATCTCCCACCACCGCCTTGTATTTTCCCTCCACAATGGGACGGTGGATTAGTTTGGGATTTTCCACCATCACCTTGATCCACTCTTCGTCATTCAGATTCAGTCTTTTTAGTTCCTTTTTAAATATCTCTTCCTGGGTTCTGACCAGTTCCTTAGGTTTGATGTGGAGTTTCATGATCAGGGCGGTCAGTTCAGCCTCGGTGAGTGGTTCCTTCAGGTACTCCCGTACCCGGAATTCCATGTTAAGCTCAGTCATATACTGGAGCCCTGCACGACTCTTCTTGCAGCGTGGATTGTGGTAAATGGTGTACATATCTGCTTTATTAACATTGGTATTTAATTGGAACTATCTTCTTCTTTTTCTTCCTCCTGGTTCACCGGATTGGCATCCAGGACAAACATACCACGCCCGTGGGTGGCCACGATGATCACATTTTCCCGCGGATGGATGGCCAGGTCGTGAACATAGGTACATGGCAGGTCGCCCAGTAC
>SPBY01000144.1 GCA_004525825.1 Bacteroidia bacterium | reverse complement strand
TCCGTGTTCCAGCTCAGCTCCCGTCTTCTCTCAGAAATCATTGAAAAGGAGTTGCATGCGTCTTCGGCCCACAAACAGGAAGCCGATATGGAGGTGAATCGTTTCAGAAGCGCCTGGAAAGACGTGGTACAGCAGATTCCCGAGGCACTGCAGGGCACCGGAGGCAGAATAAGGGCAGAGTTGTATGATACTGAGGAGGAGCCCTTTAGAGATCAGGTGCTTCACGACTTGCCTGCCTGGGTAGATGAAATTCTGGAGACAGGAGTCGAAGCCGGGGAAATTGCGATCCTGGTCCGGACCAGGAAGGAGGGGATCGCTGTGGCCAACAGGCTGCTTGAGCATGCCAGGAGCACAGGCAGAGATCGGCAGTTCAAACTGGTTTCCAATGATTCTCTACTGCTGGGCTACAACACGGCTGTATCCTTATTGATCTCCATGCTCCGTTACCAGCTGTATCCCGATCATGAGATAAACAATGCCCTGCTGAAATACCACGCCAGCCAGGCTGGATTGATTTCAGGGATCGAAACAGGACATCTTCTTCAAAACAATCTTTCCCCGGAAGATCTACTGCCCGATGAATTCATTACCCAGCAGGAGCTGCTCAAACAGTTGCCCTTGTTTGAATTGACAGAAAGCCTGATCGAGATACTGGATCTGGGGAAACGCACAGACGATCTGCCTTACCTGCAGGCATTTCAGGATTTAGTCATTGACTTGCAACGCAGGGGACCCATGGGGATTGGGGAGTTTCTGGAATACTGGGAGCAAAGCGGTGCCGGAAAAAGCATCTCCTTCTCTGAGGCATCCAATGCCATAAAAATCATTACCATACATAAGGCCAAGGGCCTGGAATTTAAAGCCGTGGTGGTTCCGTTTTGTGACTGGAGTCTGACCACAGAAGCCAGGAACACCAACATAATCTGGTGCCATACAGCGGGTACTCCCCTGGATCGGATACCAGTGGTCCCGGTGCGCTTTAGTTCCAAAATGGTCTTTACCCTGTTTTCCAGTGCCTATTACACCGAGCGGATGAAAGGCTATATGGATCGCCTGAACCTGATGTATGTGGCATTCACCAGGGCCAGGGATCTGCTATACATAGGGATCCCGCATAAAGAGGCAGACGGTGTGAAGAATACAGGGGACCTCATGCAGGCCATTCTGGACAGGGTCCCGGACGATCAGCCTTGTACGGGGGTTTTGCGCAGCTCCATGAAGGGAAAAGTTTTTTCCCTGGGGGAGATGCCCCGTTACAAGCTTGAACCGGAGGCAGAGGATCCCTGGAAGTTTGCCAGCTATCCTGTGAACAGGGGGAAACGATTGCTCAAGGTACACTTGCGCAGCGATCAGTATTTTGTGGATGAGGAGGGGATGTTCAGGACTGGAAGAATGTATGGCAACCTGATGCACCAGCTGTTTTCCATGATCGACACCGCTGAGGATGTGGACCGGGCTGTGGAAAGCCTTACAAAGGATGGACTACTGCCGGAAAAGGAGCGTGAGTCCCTGGCCCTGTATGTGCGGGAGATGATCGCTCGAAAGGATATTTCTGACTGGTTCTCCCTGCGTGAATCGCTAAGCATTTTCAAGGAACGAAGCCTGCTTTGCGGCTCGGGGGAGGTCTTGAGGCCCGACAGGGTGATTGTTGAGGGGGATAAGGCCACAGTGATCGATTTTAAATTTGGTGAATCGGAGAAAGCTTCCTACCATAAGCAGGTCAGCCAATACATGGAGCAACTGAAGCTTATGGGATTCAAGAGGGTGGAAGGCTATCTATGGTATGTGATGCTGGATTTAACTGTAAAAGTAGAGGCATCATGATCTATCCCTGGGGCACAGAAAGGAGGCTGAATGCTTACAGTGATTATTTCCGTAGGCATTTTGGACAACGGGTTCAGAAAATCACCATTGATGCCGGATTTACATGTCCCAACCGGGACGGCACCTGCGGAACCGGAGGATGCACCTTCTGCAACAACAAAGCCTTCAACCCTTCCTACAACAAAGCTGAGAAGTTGATCAGTGAGCAGATTCTGCAGGGCATGGCATTTCATAGAAAAAGGTACAGGAAAGCCACCCAGTATCTGGCCTATTTTCAGGCCTATTCCAATACCTATGCCGGACTGGATGAGCTGAAAGTATTGTATGAACAGGCACTAAGGGTTCCAGGAATCATCGGGATCGTGGTGGGTACCAGACCCGATTGTGTGGATGAAGAAAAACTGGATTATTTTCAGGAGCTTTCACAACGGTGCCATGTGGTGGTGGAGTACGGCATCGAATCGGTTTTTAACAGGACTCTGGAGCGGGTGAATCGTGGACATGATGTGGAGACGAGTATCAGGGCCATTCAGGAGACGGCAGGAAGGGGGATTCAAGTGGGAGGGCACCTGATTGTTGGCTTGCCGGGTGAGAATAGGGAGGATTTCCTGGAAGTGGCAGAGGTGGTTTCTTCTTGGCCCCTAAGCAATATTAAATTCCACCAGCTTCAGCTAATTAAGGGGACCGCCATGGCAAGGGAATATGAGGAGAGTCCGGGCGATTTTATGGAGTTTACCATGGAAAGCTACCTGCAGTTGATGATGGAGATGTTGGAAAAACTCAATCCTGCTTTTGTGGTGGAACGCATTGCTGGTGAAGTAAATCCGGGAATGGGATTGAGAGAAGGATGGGGTGTAAGGTACGACGCTGTACTGCGGAACTTTGAAGAATTGCTCGAAAAACATGACAGCTGGCAGGGCAAACATTTTAAATTGGACATATGAAACAGCCCATACTTGAAACGCTGGCCATACACCTTTCAGCAAGCGATCCGGACCTGCTGGGAAGGACCCGGATTATCCTCCCCAACCGGAGGGCCGGACTCTTCTTGCAAAGGCATCTTGCCGTGCAGGCCAGAAAGACAGGATGGGCTCCCCTTGTGTTATCCATGACAGATTTCATCAAGGAGATCAGTTGGCTGGAACAGGGCGATCCGGTGGAACTGCTCTTTGGCCTGTATGATGTTTACCAGGCAGTGGTGAACCGGCCCGACACACTGGACGAGTTCTACCACCGGGGTGAAACAATGATCAGGGATTTTGATGAGCTGGACAAGTACCTGGTAGATGCCGAGATCTTGTTTGCCAACATCATGGATCTAAAAGCACTTGAGGAACCCCTGGCCGGGCTTGAAGAGGATCAGATCGCATTTATCCGACAGTTCTGGACAGGCTTTCATTCGGGCGAACTGACCCCTGAGAAGGAGGAGTTCCTGAACACCTGGAAGCAACTCCCTTTGATCTATGAGAGGTTCCGACAGGAGCTTAGGGCAGAGGGGAAAGCATACCCCGGAATGCAATACCGGGAGATTGCCGAAAGGATCGCTGCAGGAGAGATGGAGGATGGCTGGGAGGGTAAGACCATTGTGGCAGGTTTCAATGCCCTTAACCGATGTGAAAAACGAATCTTTGCCTGGCTAAAAATACACGGAGCAGAGTTTTACTGGGATCATGATGTCCGTTATGTGGGTGATGCTCAAAGCGAAGCAGGGCGATTCCTGAGAGAAAATTTGAAACAATTTCCCCAGGCAGCCGAACTTGAGGATTTCAGAGGTCTGGAAGGGGAGAAGGAGATCAGGATCTTTGAGCTTCCCACCGATGTGCTACAAGCCAAAACTGTGCACAGGATACTGGAGGAGAGAGGGTCGGAATCTTCGGGGGATTGTACCGATACTGCAGTGGTGTTGTGCGACGAGGAGTTGTTGCTGCCGGTCCTGATGTCCCTTCCGGGGGATACGGAAGAGATCAATGTGACCATGGGATATCCCATGAAGAATACTCCGGTCTTTGGTTTTACCGAAGCTCTGCTGCGTTTACACCACCATGCCAGATCACTCGCAGAAGGAGGAGTCTCTTTTTATCACAAGGATGTAATGGCCATTCTGCTGCATCCTTACTTCAGGAAGATAGCAGGTTCTTCAGCTAGTGAACTGTACGGTAAAATTTTAAGCAGCAACCTGATCATGGTGGAGAATACGATGTTTACCGGGGAACTGGAACTTAGAATTTTTCGCCTGGTGGAGAGTGCTTCCGGACTGGTCGATTACCTCCGGGGAATCTTTATGCACATCCTGGAAGGGTTTTCTGACCCGGAAGAGCAAATGCAAAAAGCACTGGACCGAGAATTTATTTTCCGTTTGCTGACCCACTTGAACAAACTGGATAATTTATTGATAAAAAGGCCCTCCATCACCGCATCCATTCTGGAGAGTTTGCTGCGTAAATCTCTTTCGGGCCTTCGGATCCCTTTTGAAGGAGAGCCCCTTTCAGGTTTGCAGCTTATGGGTATCCTGGAGACCCGGATGCTGGATTTCAGGCATGTGATCCTGCTTTCCATGAACGAGGAAACCATGCCTGCCTCTCATGGGGCACCCTCCAACATCCCCTATTCACTAAGGCTGGCTTTCCAAATGCCTGCCAGAGAGGATATGGATGCCATTTACGCGTACTATTTCTATCGATTGATGCAGCGTGCCGAAAAGGTGGATCTTCTGTATAACAGCGGTACCGAGGGTGTAAAATCCGGAGAGATGAGCCGATACCTCTACCAGGTGATCTTTGAAAGAGGTACCCAGGTAATCAGACCTGGACTGGAAGTGCATACCCGGGAGATCCCGACCGTGGAGGTGGTCCACAGCCCTGAGATCACTAAGAAGCTGGAGGTGTATTTGCTGGATCAGGAGGATGGAAGATACCTGTCTCCAACTGCCATCAATACCTACATCGATTGTTCATTGAAATTTTACCTCCGCTACCTGGCGGGCATTGGCGAAGCCGATGAGGTTGAGGAGGAGATAGGTGCGGCCGGTTTTGGCACCGTGTTGCACGACACCCTGCATGTCTTGTACAGCGAGATTGCCCAGAGGAACCAAGAGCAGATTACCCGGGAGGAGTTGATGACCCTGACCCGTTCCGATCAGGCCGAACGCGTACTCAGGGAGATATTCCTTAAGCACCACTTCAGGGGAAGAAGGAAAGGAAAACTGGAGGGCAGGAATATCATCATGTTTCAGGTCATGCTCCGCTACCTGGTGAAGATTATTGATACGGACCTTAAGCTGGCTCCCTTTACGCTGGTATCGGTAGAAAACAGATACGAAAGGAAACTGGAAATAGACAGTGCAGGTGGATCGCGAGTGCTTCGACTTGGAGGCAAAATAGACAGGGTCGACAGACTGGGTAAGGTTCTCCGTGTTATTGATTATAAAACAGGGGGAGCAAAACTGGAATTCCCTTCTCTGAATTCGCTTTTTGACAGCACACAGAGTAAGCGAAATTCAGCTGCCATGCAAACACTTCTTTATGCCTGGCTTGTAGGTGATTCTTATCCAGGCGAACAGATTCAGCCCGGACTCTATGTTATGAAAGCCCTCTTTGAGGAGCCCTTCGATCCGGCATTGGTCATGAAGAGCAGGGGCCAGGGGGGAAGGGTAGAATCATTTGCTGAACTTGAGGAGGAGTTTCTGGAGCACATGAAGGAGGTGCTTCAGCGTTTGTATGATCCAAACATTCCTTTTACTCAGAGAGAAAATGGTGAGAAATGCAGCTATTGTGATTTTACAGAGCTCTGCAGCCGGAATTCCATTGAGTGAGTTTTGCTATATTTTGTAGATAAACCCTTTACCTATGATACCGGGACACTCCTCTTTTAAAACAGAAATCAAGAAACTCAAGTTTGAAACTAATGCCGGGCTTAGATTCCCGGCTACAGCCTTAATCCATTTCCAGGTGGAGGGGAGAGAGAAGCCCCTGGTCGAACTGATGGGCTACCTGGGTGAAAAGGAGATTTACAAGGCCATAGACAGGGGAGAAGAGCTGAATCTGGATAACTGTTATATCGAGAAATTTTCCCTTCGCGACTATCGTTTAACCAGGAATCTGGAAGAAAAGGAAGTAGTTATTCTGAAGGGATTTACAGCCAGGAACTCCCTCTTTGGAGGGGATGCCAACCTGGATTTTTCGAATGCCATATTTGAAGGGATCGAGTTCAGTCTCGAAGGCGCATGGATAAACAGGGGAGATGTCATTTTTGAGTCCGCTCACTTTAAGACAGAACATCTTACTTTTCATAACACACATTTTCCGGAGGGCTACTTCAATTTTAAGAATGTACATATCGATGCTGCAGAGGTTTCATTCAAAAACTGCTGTTTTGGCGATGGGACGAAAGGGTCAATTTCAACCGATCTCAGTTTGGTGAGGGAGAGGTGGTGTTCGATGAGTGTGAGATGGGTGCCGGCAAATTCAGCTTTAAGCGTGTAGTGCTGGGATCTGGTTCTTTCAGTTTTGAAGAGGTGATGTTCGAAAATGTGGATGTGAGCTTCGAGCGCACCAGTTTCGGCTTTGAGAAGGTAAGCTTCTATAAATCCTGGTTTCACACCCTTTCACTGAGATTTTGTCACCTCGATGGATTTATAGACCTGAGGGTTCAACAATGCCTTAGCATTGACCTGAGCAATACCATAGTCCGGGACATCATAGACTTAAATCCACATGAATTCAATTCAGTGGTTCAGACACTCTACATGGGGGGCATGCGACTCATTGGCCGGTTCTATATCGACTGGAAAAGGAATCAGGTCAAAAGCCTGATCAATTCACAGACTCAGAGCAGCCATCGTCTCAGAGCAGAGCAATTCAGGATACTGAAAGAGAATTTCAAAAATCTGGGTCTCTATAATTCCGAAGATTACGCTTATGTGGAATTCAAAAGGAACGAATCCAGGGCCAATCTGACTGAATCTGTGGCACAGAATCGCTTAAGGGGACTCTATCAGTATCCCCTCTACTGGTTCAAGCTGGTTTTGTTTGACAATGCCGGACTCTACGCCACCAGTCCGGTGAGAGTGCTGATTACAATGGTAAACAGTTTCATTGTTTTTAGCCTGTTATACCTGCTGCTTCTCTGGAAGACCTCGGCCGATATTGTGGCTTCGGTGGATGATCATCTCTCCATGG
>SPBY01000355.1 GCA_004525825.1 Bacteroidia bacterium | reverse complement strand
GCAGGAAACTTCTTGTCGATATTGAACATTTTGCCAAAGCCGATGGTATGCGAATTTTCAGCGCCAATGATCCCGATCCGTAGATTTTTTAAATCTTGCTCTTGCCCGGTCAGCAGTTGCGGTGCAAAAGCAGACAGTGCCGCTCCTTGGCCCATGGTTTTTATAAATGATCTTCTGGAATTCATGTGATTTGATATATACCTTTAATACTAAAGTTTCATTTCCCAGCCTTTTTCATAAGTGCGCGACCAGTATTTGGTGGCCTCTTCATCATCAAGAATATGACCGGTTTCAGGATCAATTTCAAGAGAATGCCCTACACGCTGAGCAATGTTGCCCAGCTGTACCAACAAGGTGCTTTTATGTCCGGATTCTATGTCGGCATTGAGCCTGCTGCTTCCCTCCCGGATCCCGTCAAAGAAATTATTTATATGCATGGCATCCAGATTATCAAAGGGACTAACCAGGTTTCCGGTATCCATCTCTTGCTCCACTTTTACCTCTTTTACCACATTATTATCCAGATCGAAAATGGTGTAGTTGTTGCCTCCGGGGAATAACATACTGCCTTTTTCGCCATAAAAGATCACGCCGGCTCCACTTCCTTCAATGGGTTTTCCATTGCAGCTTCTTCCTTCCCAGCTCATCGAAACGCCCTCTTTAAAATCGAGATTTATGACCTGCGTATCGGGTGTCTCCCAATCATCCTGAAAACGGTACCTTCCCCCGTTTGAACTTACTTTTACCGGATAATCCACATCCAGTCCCCAACGCAGCATATCAATCATATGCGTACCATTATTCAGTGCTTCGCCCGTTCCCCAATGCCAGAACCAGTGCCAGTTATAATGAACCAGGTTGTCTTTGTATGCCCTTCGGGGAGCAGGTCCCTGCCACAGATCCCAGTCGAGCCATTCCGGCACGGCACTCTCTTTTCCTGTGCCAATCGATCCCCGGTTATTTGCATACCAACCTTTCCCAAAATAAGCGCGACCAATGACTCCTTCTTTCAGTTCCTGCATACCCTGTACAACCTTGGGGAATGACCGGCGTTGATTGCCCAATTGAACGGCTTTACCATAGACCGTGGCAGCTTGAATTAGAATTTCTCCTTCCTGTGGATTATGACTGCTGGGTTTTTCAAGATATACATGTTTCCCTGCCTGCAGGGCTAGCAGGGCTGCAGGAGCATGCCAGTGATCGGGTGCAGCGATGACCATCGCATCGATTTCTTTGTCCTGGAGCGACTCCCGAAAATCCCGGAATCCTTGGGTTTGGATGTCCTGGGAGGTCTCTAGTTCTTTTTGACAGGCTAAGATGGCTCGGCTGTCCACATCACAAATATGGATTACCTCACAATCTTTCTGCCTCGCAAAATTGGAGGCCAGCGCCTTTCCCCTTGAATTCACCCCCATCACAGATACTCTTATCCTTTCATTGGAGCCCATGATGCGGCCATAACTTTTTGCACTGAAAGCAGGAAGAATACCACCAATAGAGATAGCTGCAGAAGCTGCGGTAGTTTTCTTAATGAAGCTTCTTCTTGTATCTGATGCCATATGCGAAGTTTTTTGTTTTATAATATGTTGTAGTATCTGTATAAAGTTATGAATATCTGGATTGTAAAACTCACATACTTTACTATCTATAGAACCTTTAATCTACTGAAGCAGCTTAGTACTATTTGCCGTTGGATTCACTTTTTCGATAACTATCCACACCTGATTCCTCTAATATGATATCGTGTGTCTGAAGTTTATTCTCAAATCTTTCCCAAGATCTCACTTCCATGGGTGACCAAAGGACTTCTGACAGTGCCAAAATTCGAGGAAATATCTGTTTGTCTAAACCCTGTTCTGTCCTGTCGATGTGTGACCAAAAATTTGCCTGTCCTCCGAGTATTAGGTGCCTCAAGGAATCTTCCAGGCCTTCTGGAACAGGATTGAATTCATACACCTTTTCTGTTGAAATTGCCGCGTAATCATAATCAAAATAGCAATGAGATGTGGGGCTCATAATCAGATTATTGCCTTGCTCCACCACTTCCTTTGGAACCTGTGTAAGCCATCCCCTCCAATACATGACAGAAGCTGTTTCGCTAAGGCCCCCCTCTAATATCTCATCCCAGCCAATCAGCTTTTTCCCCTTTTGGTTGATGTACTTTTCGATGCGCCCGATGAACCAGCTTTGCAATTCAGATTCATCTTTAAGTCCTTCAACCATGATTCGCCTTTGGCACCTGGGACATTTCTCCCAACGATCTTTGGGTGCCTCATCTCCCCCAATGTGAATATATTCGGCTGGAAAAAGCTGGATTACTTCGTCCAAAACAGATTCTAAGAACCTGAATACCTCTTCATTCCCTGCACAATAAATATCTTCATGAATCCCGGGACCTTCAAAAAACGGATGTATTTCAAATGGCCCTCCCCCACATGAAAGCTCAGGGAATACCGACAGTGCTGACAAAACATGCCCGGGCATTTCAATCTCCGGAATAATAGTAACATTTCGTTCTAAGGCATACCTGACTAATTCTTTAATATCGTTCTGCGTGTAAAATCCGTGCCGTTCGGCGGGTTCATCATATTTTTCAGGAAAAAAAGCACCCAGATTCGTCAGTTCCGGGTACTTTTTAATTTCAATCCGCCATCCCTGATCATCTACAAGGTGTAAATGCAGAATATTCATTTTATAAAAGGCAAGTAAATCAATGTATCGTTTTATAGTCTCTTTGCTCCAAAATGTACGGCTGCAATCAATCATTAAGCCTCGCCATGTAAACCGGGGGTGATCAGTAAGCGAAACACAGGGAATTGTCCAGGAATGGAATTCCGCAACAATTTTTTTACTTTCAATCTGAACAGGAAGGAGTTGCCGTAGGGTCTGCATCCCATAGAATATACCTGATTCTGAAAATGCAGTAATGTCTATCCTTTTTCTTTGAACCTCCAGTTTGTAGCCCTCTTCACCCAAATCCTTTAAACTGCTATCCAGAGACAAGGAAATAACATTCCTCTTACCGGATTCTTCAATTATCTCAAGATTAAATCCTGTTGCCGTTCCTAAAAAGTCTGCTAAATATGCTGCTTTTGATTCCAACTCACCACTGCAGCCTATCTTTGTTTTATTGTTAAGATAAAAGGTATCATCCGTTTGGATTACCCCTGCTGGCTGAGGAATAATAGCCAGATTTTGAACAGGTTCTTCACGCTTCTCCGCACAGCTGATCAATCCGGAAAAGATTAATAACAACATGAGATGATTCAATGAATCTTTCATTTTACAGCAACTTAATCGCAGCACCCAGAGCGTCAAATCCGATGGACTGACAAACACCCTGTCTGTTCTGTTCTTTCATCTTTATAATATCCCACTCGCGGATATTATCCGCCAGCCCCCAAAGCTTTCTGAACTGCTCAATATAAAGCTTGTCATTTTCAGCAGTGGTAAATTCAGCTTGAAACTGATTTGTCGTTGTATCGCGCGTTTGCCAGATAGCCTCTGCCGTGGCCATAATATGTTCACTCAGGTCAACTCCAAGAAGAGCTTTCTCTTCGTTGGCTCCAAGATAGCGCATCATGATACCGCGACCGGCCAGATAATCATTGCCGTGGTTTGGCCCGAAACTCGACAAGCAGGGCGCTTCACGGATAATTCCATCCTGATCGCTGATTAATGCCATTTTAACGCCATTTCCAAGCAGCTTTATAAGAGCGCGTATTCTTTTTTCAAAAGCAACGGGGTCAAAGCCGGGATCGATATTGTTCCCGGCAATCCATTCTGCCAGCTCATTCCTCACTGAAAACATATCGGTAAGGGCGCCAATCAACATGCCCTGGTCCCCTGTCCATATCCAGCCTTCAGCCCAGGGAGGATGTATTTTCTCCTGGTAGCCAGAACCTTCAAAAAAGGCCATGGGCCGCTCTTGTACCAAAGCCCCGGAAGGGGATATCTTTTTCAGGTATTCATATGGATCCAATTGAAACCAATGTTCGAACCACAACCATTGCCGATAAGCCATATCCAGGTATTTATCATTATCCTCGATCTTTTCAGCCAGGCATAATCTGTATATGCGGGAGGAGAGCAGAAATAACAAAACATTGGTAACGGTATTCTTAACCCCTTTGCTGATCCCGTTGGCATCGCCGTTTCGGCATCCGTGCGGAACGGGAATAGCTGTTGCAGTATGGTCGTAGGCTGTGTTCTTTTTATATTCCCAGCACAGATCGCTTGAAAGCATCAGGTACTTATCTGCCAGTATCGTCTCACCATTTTTAAGCAAATGTCTGCGGGCATTGAGAGCCATGAGCCCCCACCAGCCAAAATCATCGGCCCAAAGATCGCCGGGATCAAAATTGTGAAAGAAGACAAGGTTTTCTTCCAGCATGGCATTTACTTT
>SPBY01000246.1 GCA_004525825.1 Bacteroidia bacterium | reverse complement strand
CAATCCATCATCATATTGGCCGGAGTCAGCGTTGATAAATTGATTTTCGGATATGCCTATGATATAGGACTCAACAGCATCATGAAGCATAGCTATGGCACCCATGAATTCACAATCATTGCCAAATTTGGAGACAATGCCCGCCGTTATCGCTGGCTAAACCGCTTCTGATCTCCCGACCAATTTCCTGTGTTTTGATTGTTTAGCTCAGAAAATCAGGCTAAATTAACTTAGTTTTTTCTGGGAGATCTTCCAAGCCGTTACCGTTGGCTCTCCAGGTATTAGCCAGGAATTTTCCAAGTCTTAGCCGGGACGTCAAGGATTCCTTTTCCCGTTTACCGATAAAATGGGATCATTTACCGATTTTTGTTTTCCCGGTCTATCTTTACATATTACATTTGAGCAAATAACCTACGCAATCATGGAAAAGTACTCAAATTGGGAGAATACCACCCCTGGCGAACGGGGACCACGAGGGGAAGGATCACCGAATCAGCCTCGTAGATCTGGCAGGGCACATTTGCTGCTCGGCGTTGTTTTAATGTTTTTGGGCCTGTTTTTAATTGCCGACCTGGCAGATATTGTGCCATGGAGGCTTCGCGATTTTATATTTACCTGGCAGGCATTGCTGATCTTCCTCGGACTGGTATTTCTCTCGAACAAGGAGAACAAGGGCACCGGAGTGATCCTGATCGTCATTGGATCTTTTTTTCTGTTGCCTAGATTCTTTGATGTTCCTGACTACTGGCATTCGCTTTTCTGGCCCGCCATTCTGATACTTCTGGGCCTGGTGGTTATTTTCAGCAGCCGCAGGCACGGGGGAGGAACCACTGTATTTGGTGGGCATAAAAGAATGTCCAATGAGGATTGGATCGACGATGTAACCATCTTTGGAGGAGGGGACAAAAACATTAATTCCCAGCAGTTCCAGGGTGGAAAACTAACCCATATTTTCGGAGGTTCCAAGGTAGACTTTACACGAGCAAAGCTGGCGCCCGGGAAAAACCACATGGAAGTGGTCATGATTTTCGGGGGGACCAAACTGATTGTTCCGGAAAGCTGGGATGTTAAGCTTGAAGTAACCTCAGTATTTGGCGGATTTTCAGACAAGCGGGTAAAGACCATGGTGGTTTCTGAATCTGACAGGAGTCTCTACATTACAGGTGTGAATGTATTTGGCGGAGGCGAAATAGTCAATTACCACTGATCATGGGTCACCCGATTACCGGAAGCAGGCGAGCGGTCCTGATCTATTCCTTTGTGTGGTTGGTTATCTCGGCTACACATGGGGTTTTGTATCACTTCGTTCTTCAATTCCCGGCATCGGTGGTAGTTGCTGACGCCCTTATATCCAACATCTTGTTCGGTTTTCTGGGCTTGCTTGCCTGGTACCCCACCAGGTACATTCCCTTTCAAAAGCAGTCTCCGTTCTATTCCATCATGGCCCATGTTGTTGCTGGGCTCCTTGTTTTGGGTACCTGGGTATTGCTCACTGTAGGCATTCTGAATGCATCATTCAGCAGTGAGGAGAACTATATAGAGTTTCTGAATGCTACCATAGCCTGGAGAGCCATGCTGGGTGGATTGGTTTACCTGGTATTGGTACTGGTCTACTACCTGGTAACCAACAGTCAGAAGCTTCAGGAAAGAGCACAGCAGGAGGAACGATTGAAGGGTCTGGTCAGGGAGGCAGAATTGAGCATGCTCAAATCCCAGATCAATCCCCATTTTTTATTCAATTCTCTGAATTCGATCGCTTCGCTGACCATGTCCAATCCGGACGAAGCAAGGGACATGATTATCAGGTTATCCGATTTCCTCAGATATTCGTTAAAGCACCGCGAAAACGAGTTTGTTTCCCTGAAGGAAGAACTGGGTCGGATGAAAGATTATCTGGCCATTGAGAAGGTCAGGTTCGGAGAGAAACTGTTGTATGATTTTGATATCAGTGAGGAATGTGAGAAGTTTCCAGTTCCCACCATGATTTTCCAACCTCTTTTTGAGAATGCCATCCGTCATAGTGTGTATGAGAGTGTGGATCCGGTCTCTGTTCGCTTTGCCTGCACCCACGATAAAGATTTTATGAAAACTGTAATTAGCAATGATTACGATCCCCTGGTTCCTTCCATGAAAGGAACCGGTGTAGGGCTTCAGAATGTTCGACAGCGTATCCAACTGGGATATAAGGAGAAAGGATCTGTTCACTGGGAGGGTAAAGATGGGGTATTCACTGTTACTATTTTATTTCCACGTATATTTATATAGCGATGAGTGTAATCAGGATCATGATTGTTGAAGATGAAAGGCCCGCCAGGGACCTTTTACGTACCTACCTGGAAGAGTTTTCCGAATTGGAGATCGTCGGAGAGTATGACAATGGTTTTGACGGATTAAAGGCCATCAATGAGCTCTTACCAGATGCCATTTTTCTGGATGTACAGATGCCGAAACTGACCGGCTTTGAGATGCTGGAAGTTATGGAACACCACCCTGAAGTAATCTTTACGACCGCCTATGACCAGTTCGCCATACGTGCCTTTGAAAGGAACGCGGTAGACTACCTTCTGAAACCTTTCTCCAGGGATCGATTCAGAGGAGCCATTTCCAAGCTGAAGAGTCGCTTGGAGTCGCAGCCCGATGAGGGCGTTGAGGAGAGCAGCATTGAGAAGATCAGGCAACACCTTGTTCAGAGTGATGAAAAATTGCACCGGGTGGTAATAAAGAAATCAGGAAAGATCCATGTGATCTCCACAAGAGATATCAATTACCTGGAGGCACAGGATGATTACGTGATGATCTATACGAACGAGGGGAGGTTCCTGAAACAGCAGACCATGAAATATTTTGAAGAGCACCTTGATACCCAGCAGTTTGTAAGGGTGCATCGTTCCTACATTGCCAATATCACCTGTATCGAACGGATTGAGCCCTACGAAAAGAGCAATTTTATACTGATCCTGAAGGATGGGAACAAAGTACCTGTAAGCCGTAGTGGTATGCAGGTGTTGAGAGAGAATCTCGATTTTTAACAAGGAGTAGCAGATGACTTTACAGATCGAGGAGAAAGACTTAAATAAGTTCATAGTAGTGGGGGACAGGGTGCTTATTAAACCCAAGAATCAGCAGGATAGAACCAAGTCGGGTCTCTACCTTCCACCTGGTGTCCAGGCCAAAGAGCAGATTCACAGTGGTTACGTATTAAAGGTTGGCCCCGGTTATCCCATCCCGGCCATTCAGGATATGGACGAACCCTGGAAGGAGAGAAAAGATGAAGTATTTTATGTACCTCTCCAACCCAAGGAGGGCGACCTGGCGGTTTACCTTCAGAAGAGTGGCTACGAGATTGAGTTCAACAACGAGCGTTACGTCATCATTCCCCACGCAGCCATCCTGATGCTTATCAGGGATGATGAGCTTTTTAAATAGGATTTCAGGGCTTCCATCTTCCGGATTTACGCAAGGCCTGATCCAGGATCCATTCTATCTGACCATTTGTGCTACGGAATTCATCGGCAGCCCATTTCTCCATTGCCTCCATTTTCACCGTGTCTATCCTTAGTACAAAAGCTTTCTTTTTGCTCATTTTAATGATGCAATGTGCCTGTATTTATTACCGGACTGGCATCTTTGTCTCCGCACAGTACCACCATGAGATTGCTGACCATGGCAGCTTTTTTCTCGTCATCAAAATCAACAATATTTTTCTCAGAGAGTTGTTCCAGGGCCATCTGGACCATTGAAACAGCACCTTCCACGATCTTGAATCTTGCTGCGACCACGGCAGTTGCCTGCTGCCTCCTTAACATAGCTCCGGCAATTTCCTCGGAATATGCTATGAAATTGATTCTTGCTTCAATTACTTTGATTCCCGCCATCTCAAGCCTTTCCCGGATTTCTTCTTCGAGCTCATGGTTAACTTCATCACCGCCACCCCTGAGGGTAATCTGGGCATCATGGTCCTCAAAATTGTCATAAGGATATAGTCCTGCCAGCTTCCTCAATGCTGTTTCGCTCTGAACAAATACGAAATGCTCATAATCATCCACCTCGAAAGCTGCTTTGTATGTTTCCTCCACTTTCCATACAAGTACACATCCGATTTTTATAGGATTTCCTACCCGGTCATTTACTTTAATGGTTTCACTATTGAAGTTTCTGGCTCTGAGTGATATTTTTTTCCTGACGAAGAAAGGATTCACCCAGAAGAATCCATTCTTTCTGATGGTTCCTTTGTAAGCTCCAAAGAGGATCAATACGCTTGATTCATTTGGATTGACCACGTTGAATCCAATGGCCGTTAAAAGGAACAAGGGTATCAGAATAATTCCGAATATCACCATCCCTAACAGAAAACTAAATATTGATCCCAGAAGAATGATAAGAAGAATCAAAAGCATCAAGTATCCGGATGCTGCCGAATATGTTTTTTCTTTTTCCATAAGATATGATTTGATATATGATATTAATATGATATCATAAAGGTATCAAATATATCTTTACAAGTCAAGTCGCATTGGGAGCATTGGAGAATTGACTATTCCATACATTCCTTGTGCCGGAAGCAACTTACCAGGTGATCGTTCACCAGTCCCGTGGCCTGCATATGTGCATAGAGAGTGGTAGATCCCAGGAATCGGAATCCTCGCTGTTTCATATCCTTGGCCAGAGTATCTGACAATGGAGTGGTAGCAGGGATATCTGACATCTCCTTAAAGTGGTTGACCACCTGTAAGCCATCTACAAATCCCCAGATATATGAATAAAAACTCCCAAATTGATCCTGTATCTCCAGGAAACGTTGTGCATTGTTGATGGAAGATTCAATCTTTTTCCGGTTCCGGATGATTCCCGGGTCCTGAAGCATGGTGTTAATTCGTGCTTCATCAAATCTTGCAACCTGTTCGACGTTGAATCCGGCGTATAGCCTTCGGTATCCCTCCCGGCGTTTTAAAATGGTCAACCAGCTCAATCCGGCCTGGGCTGATTCCAACACCAGGAATTCGAACTGTTTTTTGTCCTCACGATCAGGGACCCCCCATTCCAGGTCGTGATAATCCACGTAAACAGGTTCGGACAGGCTCCAGGAACATCTTTTTTTATCTGTCATGTTTCAAGATAATGAATTATATGAATTTATTTAGAATTGTTGCAACCTGGAAAGTGAACAGATCAATGTATTGCATAAAAGCCAGGCGACTTTTGGCTACCTGCCGGCTGAAGTACAGGAGGTAATTGCCGAGAAGCTGGAGATTCCTGCTGCCAAGGTGTATGGAGTACTTACATTTTACTCCTTTTTCATCATGATTTCCAAGGGGAAGTTTCCCATCTCCATTTGTACCGGTACTGCTTGTTATGTAGGGGTTGCAGAGACGGTGCTGAGTGAATTTAAGAAACAACTGGAAATTGAGGTGGGCGATAAAACCTATGGACGGGTGGCCCCCGACGATGTGGAGGCCATTCTGGAAGAGTACAATCCATAGCTTTAACCCTGGAATTGTAGGGTTCAACAAGGGGTCTCCGGGCCCCTTGT
>SPBY01000064.1 GCA_004525825.1 Bacteroidia bacterium | reverse complement strand
TGTATCTGTACAATCTCTACCTTGTCAAACTGGTGCACACGGTTCAGTCCCCTTACATCTTTTCCATAGGAACCCGCCTCTCTTCTGAAACAGGGGGTATAAGCAGTATTTTTAATGGGCAGCTCGCCTGAATCGAGGATCACATCCCTGTAAATATTAGTAACCGGCAATTCCGCTGTGGGAATCAGATAGAGGTTATCGCCTGTCACATGGTACATTTGTCCCTCTTTATCGGGAAGCTGTCCGGTGCCGAAGCCCGATGCTTCATTTACCAACAGGGGAGGCAGAATTTCCTCATATCCTGCGCTCGTATTCTGATCCAGGAAATAGGCAATCAGTGCCCTTTGCAATCTTGCTCCCAGACCCCGATAAACTGGAAATCCACCCCCTGTAATTTTCACCCCCAGGTCAAAATCGATCAGCTTGTATTTCTTCCCCAGTTCCCAGTGGGGCTGTGCTCCTTCATGCAGCGAAGGCAGGGTTCCACCGCTGCGGATCACTTTATTATCTGTTTCGCTATTACCCCCGGGCACGGATGGGTGAGGTACGTTGGGTACCAGTACCAGGAGTTCATTCATCTGCTCATTGGCCCCCTGCAGATCCTGCTCAAGGGTTTCCAGCTCTTGCTTGATTCCGGTGGTTTGCTCTTTTACCTGGTTTGCTTTCTCCTTATCGCCCGATTTGAATAGCTGACCTATCTCTTTGCTGAGCGTATTCATTTGTGCCTGCAACTCATTGGTCTTTACCTGCAATGCCCGACGAGCGTTGTCCAGTTGGATGATCTGGTCGATCAGTTCAGGATTTTTAAAATTCTTGATCTTTAGCCCATCAAGAACTGTGTCTCGGTTATCTCTGATAAAGGGGATGGTAAGCATATTGGAAGCATAAAAAAACCTGTAATACACCTTAAAGGTAGTGCATTACAGGTGAATGATATATAGTTTGAATATAATTCTACTGGTTTTCTACCGGCTCAATCGAGACGTAAGATTTGTTGTCTCTTTTCTTGAAGAATTTTACTGTACCATCGATCAATGCAAACAGTGTGTGGTCCTTGCCCATTCCTACTTGGCTTCCAGGGTGATGAACTGTACCCCTTTGTCTAACGAGGATATTTCCGGCTCGTACAACCTGACCTCCGTAGAGTTTCACACCCAGTCTTTTGCTTTCTGATTCGCGACCGTTTCTTGAACTACCGGCTCCTTTCTTGTGTGCCATATCTTTTGACTTTAACTATTGACGTTCGACTATTTCTTGTCCTTTCCTGATTCTTTCTTGGGAGCGGCTTTGGCTACAGGTTTTTTAGCAGCGGGCTTCTTGGCTGCTGTACTCTTGGCAGCGCTTGGTTTACTTGCTGTGGTTTTGGCTGCAGTGGTTTTGGCTGCTTTGGTTTTGGCTGCAGTGGTTTTGGCTGCAGTGGTTTTGGCTGCTGATTTTGTAGCTGCGGCGGGCTTCTTTTCTGCGGCGGCTGAGCTTGCAGGTTTTTCAGCAGCTGCGCTAGGCTTGGTTGCAGTTTTCTCGCTGATGCCCTCAATGAGGATCTGGGTCATG
This sequence comes from Bacteroidia bacterium, assembly GCA_004525825.1. Taxonomy (GTDB): domain Bacteria; phylum Bacteroidota; class Bacteroidia; order Bacteroidales. The sequence goes on along the minus strand of SPBY01000064.1, from coordinate 8,926 downwards.
TACTGGCGGTGGCCATTCAGTTTTTGATACCCTTTCCTTCTTTTTTTCTTAAAAACAAGGACTTTGTCGGCCTTCATGTGTTCGACAATTTTGGCCTCTACTGAAGCACCCTTTACCACTGGGTTTCCCACCTCAATTTTGCTGCCGGTATCGATCAACAATACCCTGTCGAAAGAGATTTTTTTACCTTCATCTCCTTCGAGCCTGTGCACAAACAGCTTCTGGTCTTTTTCAACCTTAAACTGCTGTCCTGCTATATCAACAATTGCGTACATCCTACAATCTTTTACTTTTATGTCTGAATTTCGGCTTGCAAAGATATGAAAGATTGTGTGATAGACAAAGGTTTTAAAGGAATTATTTTAAGGATAAATAGTTCACAGTTATTTCTATATTTGTGTGGAAAGAGTCCGTTACAGAGGTATGGGGAAAATCAAGCTAAATGTCCTTGGCATTTCTTACAGCCAGACACAATCAGTAGCATACGCCCTGGTCTTATCAGAGGAGGAAGGAAACCGGAGAATTCCCATTATTGTAGGAGGATTTGAAGCGCAGGCCATCGCCATTGAACTTGAGGGTCTGGCCCCACCCCGTCCCCTTACTCACGACCTGTTTAAGAATTTTGCCGATTCCTATGGGATTCACATCATGGAGGTCAACATCCACAAACTTGAGGATGGTGTTTTCTTCGCCAACATACTGTGTGACAATGGTGGTAAACGTACCACCCTGGATGCTAGGACCTCCGATGCCATAGCCCTTGCCCTAAGGTTCAAATGTCCTATATATACCACAGAAGATATTGTGGAAAAAGCGGGGATTGTTCTCGACTTTGAAAAGGGAACGGACCTTGAGAATCCGGATATTACACCGGAAGCGGAGGCTAAAGATCCTCCGGTAAAGATAAAAAAAGGGCCTCGTCCCGATCTCTCCAACACCAGCATGGATGATCTTAGATTGATGCTTGCAGAGGCAGTATCCAACGAAGATTATGAGAAAGCCTCTGAAATCAGGGATGAGATAAATCGCAGGTCGAGATGATTACAGAAACCATAGTGGTTGATTCTGTGCTCGCAGCCATTCAGCAGGCGCCGGAGGTGGTGCACATGTCCAACCTCATTCCCGAAAGATTAGGATTTGATTTCAACATTGTAAAACTACTCAGGGGAATCTTGGGTATGGCTGTGTTGATCGCCATTGCCTGGGCATTTAGTAACAACCGTAAGGCGGTCAATTGGAAAATGGTGGGAACCGGTTTAGTTTTCCAGCTTCTGCTTGCCATAGGAATTCTATATATTCCTTTTGTACAGGACATTTTTGAATTCATAGGCAAGGGATTTGTAAAGATCCTGACTTTTACCAACGAGGGGGTCACTTATCTCCTGAAACGCAACGATACAGGTGAGGTGGCGCCGGCATTGCAAAATTTTGCCTTTTCCATACTTCCCACCATAATTTTCTTTGCAGCCTTATCCAGCCTGCTTTTTTACCTGGGCATCATCCAGTTGTTTGTTAAGGGATTTGGCTATGTGCTTTCCAGGGGACTGGGATTGTCGGGACCGGAGAGTCTTTCGGTGGCCGGGAACATTTTCCTGGGACAGACCGAATCGCCGCTGCTGATCAAACCCTACCTGGAAAAGATGAGTCGGTCGGAAATTCTGCTGGTCATGTCGGGAGGCATGGCAACCCTGGCCGGAGGGGTCCTGGCAGCCTATATCGGCTTCCTGGGAGGAGGCGATCCTGTGCAACAGGTCATCTTTGCCAAGCACTTGCTAACCGCTTCTATCATGGCGGCTCCCGGGGTGGCTGTGATCTCCAAGATCATTGTTCCTCAAACCGAAAGCATCGATAAGAAGATTGAGGTAAGCAAGGAAGAGGTTGGAAAGAATGCCCTGGATGCCATTTCCAATGGAACGGGTGATGGTTTAAGGCTGGCCGTCAATGTAGGTGCCATGTTGCTGGTATTCATCGCTTTCATTGCATTCACGAATTATATCTTTTTAAAGATCGGGGACTGGACCACGCTCAATGAGAGGATTGCATCCTTTAGCCATGGCAAATACAATGAACTGAGCCTTGAATTTATCCTCGGGTATGGACTCTCACCCCTCATGTGGTTGATAGGTGTGGCCGGGGAGGATACTACTCTGGTGGGCGCATTGTTGGGTAAAAAGCTGATACTTACAGAATTTGTGGCCTACATCGACCTGGCTGATATGAAAGCAGCCGGGGATTTTACTGATATAAAATCGATCATTATGTCGGTATATATGCTCTGTGGATTTGCCAACTTCGCTTCCATTGGCATACAGATTGGAGGGATAGGTGCCCTGGCACCGGGACGAAGGGTGTTGCTGGCACAGTTCGGAATGCGGGCGCTGCTCGCAGGTACCCTGGCTTCACTTCTTTCTGCCACTATTATTGGGGTATTACTGGGTTAGATATGGTAGGTGGGGATAAATACGACTTTGATTTTTCAGATAAGGTGGTCCTGGTGGTAGAGGACAATGCCATCTCTTATAAGCTGATCGCTGCGGTATTGAAACAGGTAAAGGCCAATGTGGTTTATGCTCCCAATGGTCGGCAGGCCATTGATATATGCAGTACCGACCAGCATTTTGATCTCATTTTTATGGACCTACAGATGCCCGAAGTGGATGGCCTGGAGGCAACCCGCAAGATCAAAAAGATGAGACCCTGGCTTCCCGTGGTGGCCACAACCGCCAACACCTATGATGAGAATGCTGAGGCGTGCAGGGAAGCCGGGTGTGATGCATTCCTGACAAAACCCTTGCAGTTCAGGAAAATGTTTGAATTGATGCAGGCCTTCTTCGACAGGCAAGAATAGTGCAATCATGGCACTCTCCGTCATCATTATCCTAAGTTGTATTAGCTGCTACTCCCTGGTCATTTTCCTTATCTCATCCGGGATAAGAAAGTGTGAGATTTCACCGGACGTGGGAGAAAATCACCCTTTGAAAGTTAGTGTAATCATACCCTTCCGGAACGAAGCAAAGAATTTACCCCTCCTGGTCCATGACCTTCTGGCCCAGTCCTACCCGAAAGGCTTGTATGAGGTAATTTTTGTGGATGACCACTCTGATGACGGGTCCGGAACAGTGATGGATTCGTTGGCTTCCGGGATTCCAGGCTTCAGCTGCCTGAGATTAGTTCCTGGAAGATCAGGGAAAAAAGCGGGTTTATATCATGGCATTCAGCACGCTTCACACTCCCGCTTGATTCAGGTGGATGCAGATTGCAGGCTTGGAAGACAGTTCATCGCTTCGCACATGGCATTTCTTGAAAAGCATCCTTCAGATCTGGTGGCGGGACTGCTAATTTCCTCTAAGGAAAAGGGCGGATTCCTGGAAATGTTTGAACGTCTCGATCTGCTGTCACTGGCAGGTACCGGTGCCGGATCGTTCGGGATGGGAAGGCCCATGATGTGCAGCGGTGCCAACCTGTCCTATTCCCGGGAGTTGTATATGGAAACCCGTTCCTTCGATCCTGTGGAATCCACTGAATCGGGCGATGACATGTTCCTGATGATAGGTGCACGGAAATTGAAAAGAACCATTAAGTTTAACACGGCCATTGAGGCCTGCGTTGAGACATCACCTGCACACTCCCTTCGGGCCCTTCTGGCACAGAGAATCCGCTGGGGGGCAAAATCGACCCGCTATGGGATGGCAGATATTCAAGTACTTGCTATCCTGGTCGCGCTGACCAATCTTACCGTTCTCCTGATGCCACTCTGGGTCTTCTTTTTTTCGGGGGAGTGGCCCTGGCTGGCAGGCGCATGGATCGTGAAATCCCTGGCCGACTTTGTGCTGCTTTACCGAATTTCGGGGCTTAGCCATCAGAGGAGAGGCCTGCTTTGGTTTATCCCTGTTTCCTTGGCCTATTATCCTGTTTTTTTGATGACCCTGGTGGGTATTTTACTGGGAAGGACCCGATGGAAAAGAAATGGCTAAACAAACCTTCTCCGTTGCATCAGCCGGTAACTGGCCCAGATGGCCAGGCTGGTGTAGAGCAGAACCATTAATATGTTCAGCCAGTCAGGCAGACCTTCCGGAACAAATTCCAGGGCAGATTCATTGATGGAATCCGGGCTGTTCATTTTCTTTTCGAAAATCTCGATCACGTTTGGAACTGGAGTCAGTTGGGTAGTGGTTCGCATAGGCAGGTACCACTTAACCTCGTATTTCCGAAGAATCAGGAATAGCACAGGATCTACAAAGGTTCTCAATGCCAGGAAGGTAAGTAGCGACATGGCTGTGTTTTTGATCAGGAGCGCCACCAGTAAGCCCATGGACATATAGGTGAATGAGGAAAGAAAATACCTGAGCAGGATATAGGTGTTATCCATGGCAATTTTAAAGGTAATCTTGTAAGAGTAGATCAGGCCCAGAGTGAGAGAGGTGGCTCCCAGCAAGAGGGTGGCAAAGAGTGCCAGGACCACAATCAGCATCAGTTTCTGAAGGAGCAGTTCAGTACGACTCAATCCAAAGATGAGTTGAGTTTTGAAGGTGTGATTGCTAAACTCTTTGGTGGTAATCATGATGATTACCATAGCCAGCAGGATGTTGTAGGGTTCGGTGATCCAGGTGAGAAAAAGCCACACATCCGGAAAACGAAACAGGTCGCTGAGTGAGATCACAGGGATCTCTTTATCTATGGCCGGGTAGATCAGTAAACCCAGGGCAAAAGCCAAAAAATAGATACCAAGTGTTATCCTGAACGGATTGTAGTTCAGCAGCTTGATCTGTTCAATATGTAATAGGCGTCTGATCATTTATTCCTCTTTTACCAGTTCCAGGAACTGAGATTCCAGGCTTCTTTTCCGGCTCAGCAAATGATGGATCACCAATTTCTGATCAAAGGCAAATGCATTGATTTCTGAGGGCGTGATCTTTTCATTCAGGGTGAGCACCAGCACCCCATTTTCAGTTTCTATCTCCTTAACCAGGCCTGAGTTTTCCAGTTTCTTTCTTAGTGACTCATTGTTGTTGCATGAGAGTTCAATAATTTCATCTTCTGCCAGCAGCTCTTTGACAGGACCATTGGCCAGCAGTTCTCCTTTCTTCAGGATGGCCACATGGTTACAAATCTTCTCCACCTCACTGAGGATGTGTGAGGCGAGGATCAGGGTTTTGCCCTGTTTCACCTGCTCTAGAACCACCTCTCTCACCTCAGCAATGCCTTCCGGATCGAGACCATTGGTGGGTTCGTCAAGAACCAGGACCCGGGGATCGCCCAGGAGTGCTGCAGCAATACCCAGGCGCTGTTTCATGCCCAGAGAAAGGGTGGAGAATTTTGATTTTCTCCTTTCGAACAGTTTGGCGGTCTGCAGTACCCGGTGGATGTCGCGGTAATCCATCCCTTTGATATCACATATGATCCTGAGGTTTTTTTCCAGGTTCAGGTAAGGATAGAAGTGGGGGGTTTCTATTAGGGACCCAATGAACCTCCTCTGACCCGCTTCGGGCGGCTCCCCGAACCAGCTAAAACTGCCCTCATCCTGACGGATGATCCCGGTCACGATGGAGAGGGTGGTGGTTTTTCCGCTTCCGTTGGGACCTAGAATCCCATAAGCCTGCCCCTCTAAAATCTGAAGATTCAGCTTCCGGATGGCTTTTACACTTTTATAGGATTTGGAGAGTCCCTGGATGGATAAGATTTCATTCATATTAGTTGGCAAGCTCAGAGAAGAATTTTATGCGCACAAGGCGGATCTCCTCCTCGCTGAAATATTCCTCACCCAATTCGGCCAAGGCCTTATCAATGGATTCGGTCTCAGCTTCCCTGAAATACTCATAAATTTCATCTAGTTTATCATCGTCCATGATCTCATTCAGGTAGTAATCGATGTTCAATTTGGTTCCTGAACCCACAATGGCTTCTATTTCATCAATCAAGTCCTTCATATCAAGACTCTTGGCGTGGGCAATATCGTCCAGCGGCAGTTTCCGGTCAATGTTCTGGATGATGTACACCTTTACCCCTGACTTGTTGACCACCGACTTAACGACCATGTCCAGTGGTCTGAGGATGTCTTTGTCCTCCACATACTTCTTAATCAATTCCACAAAGGCTCCACCGTACTTCTTTGCTTTCCCGGTACCCACACCCACGATATTCTGCAATTCCTCCAAATTGACCGGGTACTGGATGGCCATGTCTTCCAGCGAAGGATCCTGGAAAATCACAAATGGGGGTAAGTTGAGCTGTTTGGACATTTTTTTCCTGAGATCCTTCAGGACGTGCAGCAGCTCATCATCCACTGCACCGGTTCCTCCTCCTCCGGTGCCAACTCCTTCTTCAGGAGTGATATCAAAATCATGATCTTGTGTCAACATCATCGAATAAGGCTTCTTAATAAATGCATGACCGGCTTCGGTCATTTTTAATAAACCATAATTCTCAATATCCTTTGTAATGAACCCGGCCACCAGGGCATGCCTGAGAACCGCATTCCAGAATTTCACATCCTTCTCCTTACCGGCACCAAAGTACTCGGAATGGTGGTGGTTGTATGTCTTTACTGCACTGTTGGGAATGCCCGAAAGAACGTTTGCGATATGCTCGGATTTGAATTTTTCCTGGACTCCTAAAATAGCTTTTAATCCTAAAAGTATCTCTGCTTTACCTTCAAATCTTTCTTTCGGATGCAAACAATTATCACAATTGTCGCAACTCTCTTTCATAACCTCCCCGAAGTAGTTGAGCAGTAGTTTGGGACGGCATACAGCCGATTCGGAATAGGCCACAGTTTCGAGCAACAATTGTCTTCCAATCTCCTGTTCAGCCACCGGTTTTCCCTGCATGAATTTCTCCAGTTTCTGGATGTCTTTGTAGCTGTAGAAAGCAATGCATATCCCTTCCCCTCCGTCACGGCCTGCCCTACCTGTCTCCTGGTAGTACCCTTCGAGGCTTTTGGGGATATCATAGTGGATCACGAAGCGCACATCCGGTTTATCGATCCCCATACCAAATGCAATGGTGGCTACGATCACTTCCGCCTCCTCCATCAGGAATTGGTCCTGGTTGGAGGACCGGGTAATGGCATCCATTCCTGCGTGGTAGGGGAGTGATTTTATTCCGTTTACCTTAAGAGTTTCTGCCAGCTCTTCCACCTTTTTTCGTGACAGGCAATAGATGATTCCCGATTTGCCCTTATTGGCCGTGATGAATTTAATGATCTCCTTGGTGGCATGGACCTTGGGCCTGATCTCGTAGTAGAGGTTATGGCGCCGGAAGGATGATTTATACACATTGGCGCACAGCATATCCAGATTTTTCTGGATATCGCTTTGCACCTTGGGAGTGGCTGTTGCGGTGAGCGCAATAAGGGGTGCAGTGCCAATCCGGTTGATGATGGGTCGGATCCTGCGGTACTCCGGTCTGAAATCGTGTCCCCATTCAGAAATACAATGTGCCTCATCGATGGCATAAAAGGAGATATTCACATTGTTCAGAAATTCAATGTTCTCTTCCTTGGTCAGGCTCTCGGGGGCCACGTAGAGCAATCTTGTACGCTTGCTGAGAACATCCTGTTTTACTTTGGCAATTGCATTCTTAGTGAGCGAGGAATTGAGAAAGTGTGCTACTCCTTCGTCCAGGCTGAAGCTTCGCATGGCATCCACCTGGTTCTTCATCAGTGCAATTAGAGGGGAGATAACAATGGCTGTTCCGTCTTTGATAAGTGCAGGAAGCTGGTAACAAAGGGATTTTCCACCTCCAGTGGGCATCAATACAAAAGTATCATTACCAGCAAGTACATTGGTAATGATCTCCTCCTGATTCCCTTTAAAACTGTCAAATCCAAAATACTTCTTCAGGTTCTGGTGAAGTATCTCTCCCATATTCTCCATTATCCCCTTTGTATTCGAACCAAATTAAAGATAGTATAAATTGATTTCTGTTTCAAGGGACTTAGTTTTTTTTGTTACTTTGCACAGCTTTTATCAAGATTAAATATGAGTAATACTACAGAAAGGGAAATGTCTTTCCTTGAGCACCTTGAGGTAATGCGCTGGCACCTTTTACGTTCCATTGTCGCTATTATTATCCTTGCCCTGGTGGCTTTTGTTTTTAAGGATATTGTTTTTGACAAAATCATACTTGCTCCCAAGGAACCTCCCTTTCCCACCAACCGCTGGCTGTGTCAACTGGGAGAAATCCTGAATCTCCAGAGAATCTGTATCAACCAGCATCCTTTCACCTTGCAGACAGTTAAAATGGCCGAACAGTTTTCTATGCACATCATGGTTTCGCTGATTGCGGGCGTTGTGGTGGCCTTCCCTTATATTTTCTGGGAGTTCTGGAGGTTTATTGTTCCTGCTCTCTATGAGAAGGAAAAGAGAACTGCCTCTGGTGCAGTATTTTACACTTCACTGCTTTTCATCCTTGGGGTGATGTTCGGATACTATATCATTGCTCCCCTTTCGGTCAATTTCCTGGGCAACTACAAGGTGAGTGAAAGCGTGATCAGCGCCCCGACCCTGAGGTCTTATGTAGGTACCATTACCTCGGTGGTACTGGCTTCCGGTATTGTTTTCCAGCTACCCATACTGGTCTATTTTCTGAGTAAAGTGGGATTGGTAACTCCCGATTTTCTGAAAAGGTACAGGAGGCATTCGCTGGTTCTGATAGTAACGCTATCGGCCATCATCACTCCCCCTGATGTATTCAGCCAGGTACTTGTGGCCCTTCCCCTGATGGTTCTTTATGAAATAGGCATCGTCATTAGCAGGCGCATAGTTCGTGAGCAGGATAAGGAAATGAGCGGCGACGAGCCGCCCAAGAAGAAAAAGAAGCCACCGAAGGACCTGGAGCCGGAGGCGAAGAACGCTGAGACCCCGGGAGAAACCAAAGACACAAGCCAGACAAAGAAATCTTCAGAATCTGAGGAGCCGACAGGCCC
>SPBY01000591.1 GCA_004525825.1 Bacteroidia bacterium | reverse complement strand
TGCCCCTCCGGTGAGTGGCCGTGGAGAAGAGGCCCCTCACTATGAACCCTACGACAGGGTCTATTTGGGAGGTACCGGGTACGATGCCTTTAAAGCATCCGGACACTATGCAGTGGGTTGCAAAGGTTGTCACAATGGTGACAGCGATGCTACGGATAAGGACCAGGCACACTCGGGTGATTTTATTAAACATCCCTCCACGGTTTATGGAGAAAAATGTGCCACCTGTCACCAGGATATCACCGATAATTTCACCACCAGCCTTCACAATGGAACCGGAGAAAAACGGGTGGTTGCCATGAGAAGCGGTCTGAGCGGAGCTTCCGAGTTTGATCAGCTGCCTGCACACCAGATCGAAGGGTACAACAACAATTGTACCAGTTGTCATGGCACCTGCGGAAATTGTCACGTGGTAAGGCCACCCATGGGTGGAGGCGGGTTATCGGAAGGTCACAACTTCAACAAGACTCCTGACATGCTCAATGTCTGTATTACCTGTCACACTTCAGGGGGGGGCGGCCATGCTTTCCTGGGTGTGGTCCCGGACACAGAGCCCGATGTGCACCTGACCAAGAACGATTATAACTGCTTAAGCTGCCACGATGGTCACGAGTTGCACGGCAACGGAACTCCTGTGGATCAGAGGTATGCCTATACCGAACTTCCGGAATGTGAAACCTGTCACCCGGACCTCGAGACGGAGAACTTTTATCACACCATGCACTATGATGATTTCAACTGCCAGGTTTGCCATTCGCAGGATTACAACAACTGTGGAAGCTGCCACGTAAATGGAGATGGTGCCCGCATACCCTCCTATATGGGTTTCAAAATTGCACTCAATCCTCTTCCCGATGTCAAGGTGGGATATAAGTATGCCCTTGTCAGAAGAACACCTGCGGCTCCGGATAACTGGGCGGTGTATGGCGTGGATGAGTATGCCACTTTTGACGTACTTCCCACCTATAATTATGCCACCCCGCACAACCTTCTGCGTCTGACCAGCCGGACCAATGTGGGGGGGACCGGAGGCTGCTCCTACAATTGCCACATAAGAGATGATGCAGGAACCCTTGTGAACAAGGAGCTCTTCCTTTTCGATTCCGATTTACTGGATTGGGAAATTGGAGCCACCAGTAATATTACCGTGGATGGTGAATTGCCTTCCAACTGGATGAATTAAACCCTAGCACCTGAGCCAGTTTCACCTTAGAAAATGCTCTGAAGTTCTTCAATTTTGTGCGATTATCCTGACTGCATCCGCAATCTAAGCCCTTGCACCCACAGTACTTTCAGGAGATTCACAGAATTTAAAATGGTTATAGATTATTCCATTGCGCAGATTTTGGCCCGAAAATTGAATTGATATTGCTAACAATTAGATATTTTTGCGAAGAAGTATAGAATCATTAAAAAACCAATAGCTATGTTGACAAAAAGAATTTTCACTCTCGCCCTGATGGTACTCTTTGCCGGAAGTGCCCTGATGGCCCAACAATTCAAGTACATTGGAGCCGAAAAATGTAAGATGTGCCACATTAAGCCAGCCACAGGAGATCAGTACAATTCCTGGCTGAAAGGACCCCACGCAGGAGCCATGAAGACCCTGGCCGGTGATGCAGCCAAGAAAATTGCTGCTGAAAAAGGGATTGCTGATCCCACCACCGACCCTGCCTGCATCTCATGCCATTCCACTGTTGGAAGCATTGATGCCAAACTCAATGCCTCAGCCACTATGAATGAAGGAGTTGGGTGTGAGTCGTGTCACGGACCCGGAAGCATGTACAAAGGCGCCTCCATCATGAAAATCCAAGAACAGGCCCTGACAAAGGGCATGATTCTTCCCACCGTAGAGGTGTGCAAGACTTGTCACAATGATAAGAGCCCTACCTTCAAGTCATTTAACTATGCTGAGATGACGGCCAAGATCGCTCATCCCGTTCCTGCCAAGTAACAGGGATTGCAATAGTTACCTTATTTTAATTATTTTTGAATCCTCTGGTGGAGAACCAGGGGATTCTTACATATATTACCATTATGAAAAAAACCATGAGATTATTACTAGTAGCAGCGTTGGTGATAATGACCGGATGTGCCAGTCCTTCAGGAGATGGCCTTGTTACAGCAAAAGTGAAAACCGTAGAACAGGTGCCCAACTATACTTATCTGCAAGTGAAAGCGAAGGGACCTGCCTACTGGGTGGCTATCCCTACCACGGAGATCGCTGTAGGCTCAGTTATTTCCTACCGTGGAGGCATGTTGATGGAAGACTTCCACAGCGAGGAGCTGGACCGGACCTTTGAGAAGGTACTGTTCCTGGAAGGTCTTGAGGGTGGCTCAGCCTCTGGATTGGGCATGATGTCCGAATCTACCCAGGGTTCCAAAGTAAATGTGGAGAAGCTGAACACAAGTGTAGCTGTTGAAGGGAGCATTTCCAACGGGGAGATATTCGCAGATCCTGGGAAATTTGACGGAAAAACAATCATAGTGAGCGGTGAGGTGGCTAAGTATAATCCTGCCATCATGGAACGCAACTGGATCCATGTTCAGGATGGGACCGAATTTGAAGGCAAATATGACCTGACGGTTACTTCTTCAGAATCCTTTGAAGTGGGACAGGTGATCAGTCTCCAGGGAACTATTGCCCTGAACAGGGACTTCGGCTATGGTT
>SPBY01000262.1 GCA_004525825.1 Bacteroidia bacterium | reverse complement strand
GTGTCTTGATGTGACCGTGCTTTCAGAGCAGGTACTGGGACCGCTGCTGAATATCACCGATCTCAGGAAATCCAAACGAATTGATTTTGTGGGTGGAATCAGGGGACTGGAAGAATTGAGCCGGAGGGTGGACAGCGGGGAAATGGCCATTGCATTTGCCCTGTACCCGGTAAGCATGAAGCAATTGATGGATATTGCCGACAATGGCATGATCATGCCCCCCAAAACCACCTGGTTTGAACCCAAGTTGCGCAGTGGTCTGGTGATCCATTCCCTGGATTAATATATCTTCGGATATGGGAATTGCAGAAAACCTGAAAACAATTAGGAAATCGATCCCCGGCAAAGTTACCCTGGTGGCTGTCTCCAAAACAAAACCGGACGAAGCGATCATGGAGGCTTACGAAGCCGGTCATCGCGATTTTGGTGAAAACAAGGTCCAGGATCTTGTCGCCAAGCAGGAACGGCTTCCCGACGATATACGGTGGCACATGATCGGACACCTCCAGTCCAACAAAGTGAAATACCTGGCTTCATTTGTCCATATGCTTCATGGAGTGGACAGTCTGAAACTGCTTGAAATCATCAACAAGGAGGCGGAAAAGTATGAAAGAGTGATCGATTGCCTGCTCCAGGTTCGCATCGCCAGGGAGGAGACGAAATTCGGACTCACCGAGGGGGATCTGAAAGAGCTGCTGGGATCCGATGCTTTCAGGGAGATGAAGAATGTGAGGATTCGCGGGTTGATGGGCATGGCTACTTATACTGAAAATTCAGAACAGATCAGGGAGGAATTCCGCCTTCTAAAACGTATATTTGAAAGCTTGAAGGCTACAGCCTTTGACAAGCAGGACTGGTTCGACCAGCTCTCCTGCGGCATGTCCGGGGACTATGACCTGGCCATTGAGGAGGGGAGCAACATGGTTCGGATCGGGAGCCTGATTTTCGGACTCAGAAACTATTGAAAAATTGCCATATGATTGATCTATCCACCACCTTTGCCGGACTCAAATTGAAGAGTCCGATCATTGTCAGCAGCAGCGGTCTGTCCTCTTCCCTTGAACGCATCAAGAAAATGGCAGCAGCAGGTGCCGGTGCAGTGGTTATGAAGTCGCTCTTCGAAGAGCAGATCATGCACGAAGCCACAAATCTATTGGCTGAAAGCGACTATCCGGAAGCGGGTGACTATATCAGGACCTATGCCCGGGAGAATTCACTGGATAACTACCTCAGCTTTATCAGCTTGGCAAAAGAGGCCGTGGATATTCCTGTGATAGCAAGCATCAACTGCTTCAGTGGCAATGAGTGGATCGATTTTGCCGGAAGGATTGAGGAGGCCGGGGCCGATGCCCTGGAACTGAACATCTATTTCCTGCCCATCGATAAAGAGAAGGATCCGAGAGAATATGAGAAAGCCTACCTGGAGCTGGTTTCCAAGGTGAAAAAGAATACCTCCCTCCCCATCATCGTAAAATTGGGCAACGGTTTCACAAACATCACCTGGATGGTCCAACAGCTCTACATCCGCGGTGTAGCTGCAGTGGTTCTGTTCAATCGTTTCTACGCACCTGATATCAATACAGATGACCTTATTTTTGGCTCGTCCGAGGTCTTAAGTTCCCCAGCGGAGCTCCGCAATTCCCTGCGTTGGATCGGCATAGTTTCCTCCCAGGTGAGTCAGCTCGATCTGGCAGCTTCCACAGGGGTTCACAGCGGTATGGCAGTGATTAAGCAGATCCTTGCCGGAGCCACCGCGGTTCAGGTTTGCTCGGTGCTCTACCGCAATGGGGTGGATTATATCAAGGAGATGATCACGGAGATGAAAAAATGGATGGAAAAGCACCAGTTTGAGTCTGCTGCAGATTTCAGGGGCAGGATGAACTACAGCAGTCTGAAAGATCCCTCGGTCTACGAGAGGGCACAGTTCATGAAGTATTTTTCCTCCATGCACTAAATCTCTCATTGAAATTAGAAGGCTTTGATGGTTTTTAACAGAGCGGCCAGTAGCGGCTTTTTCAAATCATCCACCTCAGTTAGCCTTGATTTTAGCCTGATGGCAAGCTTTTCCCTCACCGGTGCATCCACTTCACCAATGGCCTGCTCAAGAACAGTAAAGGCTTCGATAGCTGTCTCAAATTTCGCAGAGATCAGTACCTCCGCAAATATTCCGAGGAAAGGGCCATAGGAGAGACCATTTTGCCAGCAGGCAGCCACAAGGCTGCGCTGGATCTTTTCGTATTCCGGGTTGGCAATGGCGGCTGCCAGTACTTCGGCAGCTTCTTTGTCTTTCAGGTCGTTGAGCAGGGAGGTGATCTCTCCCTGAATCTGCTCATCCTCCTGAATCAGCAATACTTGAAATAGTTCAGGCAAGATAGATACATTGCCTTCTGAACGTAGCTCCTCAAGAGTACCAAGGATGGCATTCCTATTGCCTGAGCGCAGAGACTGAATCTGGCCCTGGAGCTTGTTGTGGAGCATCTCGCTCTCCATCTAATTGCATCTGGTGCTTACCAGTTCCCCCGCTTCAAAAATACCATACTGGTAGGCCTTCCGGAAGCAATGACACGCATCTATCCTGTCTCCCAGCTGCTCAGCGAGCTTTCCTTTCTCAAACCAGATTTCCCCATTGAGAGGATCCAGGTCCAGCGCCATGGACATGTCTCTTTCTGCATACCGGGTGGTACCAGTGGCGGCATAGGTCCTTCCCCTGCCGTAGTAATATTCCGATTTCCCACTGTCGAGGGCCAGGCTCTTGTTGAAGGATTGTATGGCATCCAGGTACTTGCCGTGAGCAAACTGGATCATTCCTTTGAGGTATATGGCAGAGTCATCCACAGGAAAATAAGCCAGGTAGAGATCCATATCCTCTATGGCACCTGTCAGATCCCCGTTTTGACTCCTTGCTTCGGCTCTCAGGATATAGGCCTCAAAACGGGCAGGATCCTGCCGGATCACCCTGTCCAGTCCAGCCACTGCCTCTTCAGCATCCCCTTCACTTGTCTGAATACGAGCAAGCTGCTGAAGGGCATCCAGGTTCCGGGCATCACTTTTAACGGCTGATTTCAGTGAAGAGCTGGCTGCTTTCATGTTACCCAGTTCCTGGTAGATGATTGCTTTTTCTGCCTGGATCTGGGAGCGTTTGTATCCCTGTTCCTCCAGCTTGTTCAAGAGGTTAATCGCCTCCAGGAAGTCCCCCTGATTCTTTAGATAGATGGCCTGCTGGTACTCCATATCGGGACTGCTGTACCACGTCTTTTCATTCCAGAGCTGCTGCCAAGCGGGCAGATTTTCCAGTGTGGAGAGGTCCTCGTCCAGAAGGATATCAGACTCACTAAGCTTATAACGTGAGGAAAGATGAATCCGAAGGTATTTGAGAGCCTGCTGCTCATGATTTAGTTTCACCTCAATTTTGGCCAGGTAAAAGCTACCCATTCCTTTGCGACGCTTCTCGCATTCATAAAATGCATCCCTGGCAGCCGGGTAGTTGTGCAGTCCGAAGTGCACCTCTCCCAGGTGGTAATAAAGTTCGGCATCGCCCGGCTTAGCCAGAAGCGCTTCTTCCAGGAAAGTGGCCGCCGAATCCAGGGAACCACTGATCATACATGCACGCCCGGAAAGGTAGGGATCGCTTTGTCCGAATCCCAGTACAGGAATGATCAGCAGCAGGCATTGCAGCAGGTGTTTGTGCATCGCGACTCTATTTGGTTTCAATAAATACCTCATTATCGTCTCCTGAATAGACATAAATGAATCCGGTGAGTGCAAACACTTCAAGCCCTGTCAGCCGGTGCTCATACACATCACATATATAGTAATAGACTCCTGAAGCCACCAGTCGATCGGTTCCTTTCATCTTTCCGTCCCAGTTCACATCAGGATCCTCGGTGTAGTAAACTTCTAAGCCCCATCGATTGAAAATGGTCATTTCCACACGTTCCACGTAGGAGGTTCTTTGCGGCCGGTAAAGATCGTTGATCCCATCGCCGTTGGGTGAGAAAACATTGGGGAGCGCATAATTGGAACACTCATCCAGACAGAGTCTCACCGAGGGAACCGATTCATTGTCGAAGGAGTCTATGGCTGTTACAAAGTAGCAGCCAGAAAGGGCAATCTCCGGGTAGTGATTGTAGGTGCTGTCATAGGGATCATCAAACTCTGCAATGACTGTGGGCGGATCTTCAAAAGTGGGACTGAAATAGAGCTTGTAACTCACCACATCTTCTGCACAGGAACGATCGGGATAATTCCACATTAGGTGATTGTAGCTGCTGTCGCACAAGGAATGCCCGTTCAGGGACGGGGGACAGGGGGCTATGGAGTCGACCGGTGTGCCGCAGGCAGTGTGACTGAAATTCACATTTTCGTACAATTTATCATTCAATACCCTCCAGCCAGTGCTGGTGACCCGGTAGCAATATTCCACCCCATTGCTCAGGCCCTCGTCCACAAAGATATTGTCGGTGGTAAATCCGATGGAATCGAAGCTCCCACTGCCCTGGTTCAGACGGTAGATGGTGTAGTCATAGTTGATCCATGGTACATTTTTTTTCATTTCAATGACCATCTGGTTGTCCTGCCCTGTAAGTTTGGGGTAGAGCGACGAAGCGGACTCGGCACTCCCGATCTGAAACCTGTTGCCTGCTTCATTGTTATAGAGTTCCACCCGGTAGGACCAGGGGAAGTTCTGTGTATCCACAGTGTTGTCCAGCCAGGTGGTATCGTTCAGGTCGGCCGTAGTAAAAGAACCCACCTGTGCCATGGATTGTCCCAGCAGGTCGTCCGACCTATAGATGATATATTCATAGGGACCGTTGGCCGGGATGGTATCCAGTTGTTCAGGTTTGGCCCATGCCAGGCGGATGGTCCCGCTAGCGGAATGGTCTGTCACACTTACCTCAAGCATGGAAGGAGTACCTTCCACCAGAGGGGTACAGTTCTCAGGAGAGGGAAAACTGAGGGCGCCGTCGGGGTAGACCGAGACAATCATATAACAGTATTCGTTGCCCTGCTCCAGCCCACTGCCCTTGTTGTCATCCACAAAAATCGTTTCCAGCCTGTCCTCCGTGGTACCAGCCAGTTTGTATCCTGTTTCCGAAGGTACGCCCCCCGTACAGGAATCCGGTACGTAGGCTGCCGGACCGATCTTTCTGTATACCTGGTAACCCGTGACAGGTAAACAGGTATCGGCCGGCCAGGTAACCGTGATCGAATTGCTGGCGGGGATCAGGTTGGGCATGTCAGGTGAGGGACCCAGTACCACGACGTTCATGTTGCGTAGATCTACCAGGGGGGTTTCCAGGTTGCTGTCCTCAGCTTTGAAAACCACCGTATAATACTGTTT
>SPBY01000072.1 GCA_004525825.1 Bacteroidia bacterium | reverse complement strand
TTTGTGCTGCGCACAAACTAAGGCTGCTAATTCCAATATCCTGCCGCTAGTAATGAAACACAAATTTCCCGGTACGAAGACCGGGTTTTTTATTTTATCTTAAGGGAGGGAAAGAATGTTAAACGACGGCACCTATAATTAGCGTTGCTGAGCTCGCAAGCTCGGTTAGCGTTGCGAATTTAAGTGCCGAGTAAACATTTCTTTCCCGTAATAGAGAAAAACATAAAACCCTAGACTGATGATGAGTTTTTTGGATATTGCAAAGAACAGGTATTCCTGTCGGAACTACGATTCCCGTCCAGTTGAACAAGTTAAGCTGGAGCTGATTCTGGAAGCGGGTAGGGTGGCCCCTTCAGCAGCGAACTTTCAACCCTGGCACTTTTATGTCATTACCGAGAGTGTTGATCTGGAGAAGTTCCAGTCGGCCTATCACCGTGAGTGGTTCAGAACCGCCCCCTGTGTCATCGTGATATGTGGAGATCATGAGAGGGCCTGGAAGCGGAAAACGGATGGGAAGGATCATACCGATGTGGATGCAGCCATTGCCACTGACCACATGACCCTACAGGCCACGGAACTGGGATTGGCCACCTGCTGGATCTGCAACTTCGATGTGGAGAGGAGCAGGAAATTGCTGAAACTCCCGGCTCATTTGGAGCCTGTGGTGATCCTGCCGGTGGGCTATCCCCTGGATGATGTGGATCCGGATCGGCACGACGATAAAAGAAAGCCACTCTCAGAGATCGTCAGCTACGGAATATAGTTTTCTTAAAATGGAGAAGAGATCCCCATTGTGGTTATTCTGAAAGACGATGACTCCGATTTTTGTATTTGGACTGAAAAACATATGGGTAGCCACTCCCGGATCTCCTCCGGAATGGCCCCACACAGTATGCGATCCCGGGAATCTTGTTTTCAACAATATGTTGAGAGATGTAGCTCTCTGCCAGTAAAAAAGGCTCTTGAGAATAGCTGGCTGTGCCAATTGAAGTGCCAATGCATAGGAGCATTATATCTGACCTGAATAGGGTATAGACTTGTTTCATCTCGATCAAGTTAAGGAATTTCTCCATGTAAGAATTTGCTGAATAGATTTAAATCATTTAACTTTGGTTAATTAAATGACCGATAGTCAATATTCAATTCATCACCAAAACAACAAGCGAATGGGAATAGCTGAAAGGAAGGAGAGAGAGAAGCAGCAGCGGAGGGAAGAAATCATCCAGGCGGCTGAGCAGGTCTTCTTTTCAAAAGGATTTGACCGATCTACCATGGACGATGTGGCAGAGAAAGCTGAGTTAAGCAAAGGAACACTCTATCTCTATTTTATAAGCAAGGAGGACCTCCATATGGCGGTGGCACGAAAAGCGATTCGCCTCTTGAGAGATTTCACCCAGGAGGCTGCGGAAGGGGATGGAAGTGCCGTGGAGAAACTCGGTAGAATGGGGCGGGCCTGTATTGAGTTCTCCCGTACACATCCCGATCGCATGAAAGCGATCATGACCCTGGAGGAATTGGAGCCCATGGCCCTGAGTGCGTCTACCATCGACGTACAGGAGATGATCTATCAGGAATCGACCGTGGGATCGGTGATTGAACTGGTGGAGCAGGGAGTACAGGAGAAGGAGATACGCTCCGACATCCCGGCCTTACTTGTGGCGCATACCCTTTGGATGACAGTACTGAGCGTGATCCGCTTTGTGACGATGAAACCTGGGCTTCTTGAGTTGCTCGGGCTCTCCCAGGATCAGATATTTGCGAGTCATTTTGAACTGGTCTTAAACGGCATACGATCATGAAAAGCGTGTTAATCTTAGTGTGGCTGATCTGTCAGTCTGGATTTTCAGTCACAGCGCAGAATCCAATACTGGAACAATACATCAGTGAAGGCCTGCAGTCTAACCAGGCTTTGAAACAGAGGCAACTCGACTATGCGGCCCAGCTGTCAGCTCTCAAAGAGGCGAAGGGACTGTTTTTTCCGGGAGTAAGCCTGAACGCCCGATACACTGTGGCAGAAGGGGGACGGCAGATTGAATTCCCGGTGGGGGACCTGCTGAATCCGGTCTACAGCACCCTTAATTTGCTTACCGCCACCAACCTGTTTCCTCAGATTGAGAACCAGACTTTTTCGTTCTACAGGCCCACGGAACATGAAACCAAGGTTTCACTGGTTCAGCCCATTTTCAACTCCGAACTTATTCAGAACTACAGGATCAAGCAAAACCATGCAGAGATTGCCAAGATCGGTGTGGACCGCTACCAAAGGGAGCTGATCAAAGAGATCACCCAGGCCTATTATGACTACCAAAAGGCCTACAACCTGGTAGAACTTGCCGATACTTCCTTCTCCCTGGTGCGGGAGAACTTGCGGGTGAGTCAGCGCTTGTTTGACAACGACAAGGTGACCAAAGATGCAGTATACCGTTCGGAGTCTGAATTGAGCAAAGTGGAGGTTCAGCAAGCACAGGCCAACAACATGCTGCAGGCCTCACTAGCTTATTTTAATTTCCTTTTGAACCGCAGATTGGATGCCTCCATAGAACTGGCAAGGCAAGATCCAGTGCCCCCGACAATTTCTTTGGAAGATGCCAGCCTGATGGCCATTCAGAACCGGGATGAGCTCCGGCAGATTGAACAGTATCAGCAGCTCAACCAGCATGTGACCAAACTTCATCGCGGGAGCAACTATCCTGGATTGTTTGGGGTGGTGGATTACGGATTCCAGGGAGAGAAGTACAGCTTCACCCAGGATGATGATTTTTTGCTGGCTTCCCTGGTCATGAAGTGGAATCTATTCCAGGGAAACGCCAATCACCAGAAGGTAAAGCAATCCAAAATTGAAGGGGAGAAGCTGGGGGAAATCTATTCCGAGACGGAGCAACAGATCAAGCTGGAAGTGATCAACCACTACTATGCCCTGCAAGCTGCCTATGAATCGGTTCAGTCGGCCGGGAAACAGACCCAATCTTCCATGAGGGCTTATGAACTGATCGATCGGAAGTACTCCGAAGGCCAATCCTCTTTGCTGGAATTGATTGATGCACGTACCAGCCTCACCAGTGCAGCAGCCAATCTAATTATTTCGCAGAGCGAGTATTTCATCCGGCTGGCTGATTTTAAATATGCCATGGGTGCCAATGGCCCTGAAAACTATTAGCAGAAATATGAGACAAATAGCTATCTACGTAGTAAGCCTGTTGATCCTTGTATCGGGCTGCAGTCAGGCTGATCAAAAAGAGATCTCTGAAAGTAAAGCTGTCAAGGTCAGAACCCAGCAAGTTGCTTACAAAGACTACAAGGTGGCAGTAAGGGCAACAGGCTTGCTCAGCACTGCCACTGAAATGAAATTGAGCTTTAAAACAGGAGGGATTATCAGCCAGTTAGATGTCAGGGAAGGAACTTCTGTGAAGAGGGGCCAGGTGTTGGCAGAACTGGACCTATCGGAGGTAAGGGCCCAGGTAAACCAGGCTCATATTGGGCTCGAAAAGGCTCGCCGGGATCTTGCCCGTGCAGAAAATCTTTACCGGGATAGTGTGGTCACCCTGGAAGTGTATCAGAATGCAGAGTCGGCCTGGGAGGTGGCAAGATCTCAGGTGCAAATCGCCGACTTCAACCTGGAGCATTCCAGGATCAAGGCTCCAGCTGACGGAAAGATCCAAAAGATCCTGGTAGAGACCAGCGAAGTGATTGGACCGGGATACCCGGCCATCCTGTTCGCTTCAACAGAGAATGACTGGGTGGTGCGTGCCGCTCTTACAGACAAAGACATTGTCAAACTCGCTATGGGTGATTCAGCCAGAGTCTCTATGGATGCATTTCCCGGCATCCTATTTAAGGCTGAAATCATCGAACTTGGCACCATTGCCGATCCGGTAACAGCCACCTACGAGACCGAACTTTTGATTCTTCAATCCATGCCCGGATTCCGCACGGGTTTTATCTCCAGGGCAGATATTTATCCCTCCGAGATTAAGCGTTCCCTGGTGCTTCCCATGCATGCTTTGATTGATGCCACCGACAACAGGGCTTCTATATTTGTCAGTAGTGAGGGGAAGGCAGAAAAAAGGAGGATCAGGACAGGAGCCATTCTGGGAGAAGAAGTGGTGATCCTGGAAGGTCTTAGTGAAGGCGAGGAAGTCATCACCGACGGTGCCAAATACCTCAGGGAGGGCTCAGAAGTGGAAATTATTCATGCAATAGACCCCGAATAATGAAACTCCCCAGACTCGCCATTGACAATGCTTCCTTTACATGGATGGCATTTATTTTTCTGACCATCATGGGAATTCGTGCCTATATGACCATGCCCAGGACCGAAAACCCGGAGGTTTCTGTGCCCGGCTCATCCATCATTGTCGTGATGCCGGGGGCAAGCTCCATGGATATGGAAACCATGGTGGCTCTCCAGGTAGAGGAAGCGCTCAATGGATTGGAGGACATCGACAGGATTACTTCCGAAGTCAGGGACGGTCTTGCTATTGTACAGGTGGAGTTTGAATTCAGTACTGATGCTGATGAAAAGTATGACGAGGTGGTTCAGCAGATCAACAGCATACGGAGTACACTTCCTGATGAGATTGTACAACTGGACATGTGGAAATGGACAGTGGCCGATATGGCCATGATTCAGTTAGCACTTATTTCGGAGGATGAGCCTTTTTTGGAGATGGAAAAAACAGCCGATGATCTTCGCAAGAGCATAGAAAAAATCCGGAGCATCAGGAAAGTGAACTACTATGGTCTTCCCGGCCAGGAGATCCATGTGTCTCTTGATTTTGAAAAGATGGCCATGGTCAATACTTCGCTGGATCACATCATCAGAGCCATTTCGTCCAACAACGTGAACATTCCCGGGGGAGATATAAAAATGGGGTCCAGCAACCTGAGCGTAAAATCCTCGGGATCTTTCCAGGACCTGGATGAGATCCGGAATTGTGTGGTGAACTCTTACCAGGGTAGACTGATTTACCTGAGAGATGTGGCAGAGGTGGAATTCGATTACAAGGAACGAAACTATCTGACCCGCTACGGTGCAAAAGAAATGTCGCGGGAAAAGAGCGGTGGACAACGTTGCATTTTCATTGGCATTAGCCAGAAAGAGGGTTTGAATGTCTTACAAACTTATGAGGAACTTCTGCCTGTCATTGAAGATTTCAGGGAAGACTTGCCCGAGAGCATGGAGTTGGAAGTTATTTACAACCAGCCAAATACGGTCAGGAATCGAATCTCTGGTTTTGTAAGTAACCTCCTACAGGGAGTGTTCCTGGTGGCCTTGATTATCTTCCTTTCGCTGGGATTCCGCTCTTCCCTGGTGGTCGCCATGGCCATTCCACTGTCACTGACCATTGGACTTGGATTCGTGGATCTTTCTGGCTTTGGACTCCAGCAGATCTCCATCGCGGGCCTGGTAGTGGTTTTGGGGATGCTGGTAGACAACTCCATTGTGATGGTGGAGAATATCAATCGCTTTATTCAGATGGGGCATTCCAGAAGGGAAGCCTCCATACTGGCTGCCTCGGAAATAGGGTGGCCGGTTATTTCGGCCACTCTGACCACTGTCCTGGCATTTGTGCCCATTGCTGCCATGCCGGATATGGCTGGTAATTTTATCAAGTCGCTGCCTGTGACCATCATGATTACCCTGACTATATCTCTTTTGGTGGCCCTCACCTTTACTCCCATGATAACCAGTAGAATATTTAAAGAAAAGTCGGTGGAACCGGCCAAAAGCTGGGGAATGGGAAAGTTATTGAAATGGATCATAGAGAAACCTTTCAGAATTACCCTGGCCGCAGCATTAAAAAGGCCGGCCCTTGCACTTCTTCTGGCTTTTTTGTACCTGGCGGGATCCTCCATGATGTTCAGGTACGTGGATGTCAGCTTCTTTCCCAAGGCAGAGCAACCCAACCTGATGATACAGGCATCCCTTCCTGAAGGATCCAGTCTGGAGAAAACAGATGAGGTAGCTCGTTATATTGAGG
This sequence comes from Bacteroidia bacterium, assembly GCA_004525825.1. Classification (GTDB taxonomy): domain Bacteria; phylum Bacteroidota; class Bacteroidia; order Bacteroidales. The sequence goes on along the minus strand of SPBY01000072.1, from coordinate 4,062 downwards.
GGGTCCTGGATACCCTCCCCGAGGTCCGTTACTATGCCACCAATGTGGGACAGGGCAATCCTCAGATATACTACAACGTATTTCCCCGGAGACAGGATATTCGCTATGCTGAAATCTATGTGGAATTGTATGATTTTGAGCCGGAGGCCTTTGCCGGGACTCTGGATCGCCTGAGAAAGGAGTTTGACCAATACCCGGGCGTGCGCATCAGGGTCAAAGAATTTGAACAGGGTGTTCCTTATGATGCCCCTGTACAAATATTTCTTACCGGGGATGATATGGATGTGCTCAGGGAAATATCGTCCGATGTGGAAGGTTTTATCAGGGAGCAACCCGGCGCCATCAATGTGGAGAACCAGTTTGTGAAAACCCATACGGAGCTGTTGTTCCGAATCAATAAAGAGAAAGCCAATATGCTGGGAGTCCCTGTGATTGAGATTGACCGCACCATCCGTACAGCCATTGCCGGCATCGGGGTTTCAAAATACAGGGACAAGGAAGGTGAAGAGTTTGAGATCATTTTGCGAATGAGGAAGGAAGTGGAAATATCTTTTGAGGACCTGAATCAGGTGTATGTCTCATCCCTATCCGGGAAACAGATACCATTGAAGCAGTTCGTTGATATTGAGTTACAACAAGTCCCCAGCTCCATCAGTCGTTTTGACCTCGAGCGCACTGCCGAGCTCCTCGCCGATGTAAGGTCGGGATATACCCTGGATGATGTGATGGATCCCGTCCTGGAAAAATTGGATCTCTACTCCATGCCGGAAGGTTACAATTACACCATAGGAGGAGAATTGGAGAGTCGTTCCGATGCTTTCGGGGGCATGACCAATGCCATCATCATTGCAGTGATATCCATCCTGGCGGTCCTGGTGCTGCAGTTCAAATCCGTAAAGCAACCCCTGATTGTTTTCGTGGCCATCCCCTTTGCTTTCACCGGGATGATCTGGGCACTCCTGGCTACCGGGAATACCTTTTCTTTCACCGCATTTGTGGGACTCACCAGTCTGGTAGGGATCGTGGTAAACAACTCCATCATCCTGGTGGACTATATCAACAAGCTACGGGAACGGGGAGAGCCCTTGAATCAGGCACTTCAGAATGCAGCCGAGATTCGCATGACTCCCATCGTGCTGACCGCATTGACGACCATTGGGGGCTTGTTGCCATTAACCCTGAGGGGAGGGACCATCTGGGCACCCATGGGATGGACCATCATTGGTGGATTGACGGTGTCCACCATGCTGACCCTGTTGATTGTTCCTGTGACCTACAAACTCATAGAAGTGAAAAGTGAAAAGCGAAAAGTCAAAAGTCAAAAGTTGACAGTCTGATAGCTTCGGGCTAACTTGCATAAAACTAAGCACAATTGATATGAAAGCAATTTTTGCCATGCTGCTGGCAGGCATCGCGCTACTGCAGCCTGTAAATGGACAATTTGAAAGTGATGTGATCAAGACCTCTGAAGGGGACCTGGAGATGTTTTTCATAGGTCACGGTACCCTGATGTTCAAGTTTAAAGACCTGGTAATTCACATCGATCCGGTCATGGGCGAGGCAGACTATTCGACCCAGCCCGATGCAGACCTGATCCTGGTCACCCACCAACACGGAGATCACATGGACATGACCGCTATCAACCATCTGTTGAAAACCGGCACCAGGGTAGTAATGACGGAGACCTGCAAGGAACAACTGGAGGACTTTGAAGCTGTGGCCATGAAGAACGGGGATATGGAGACTATCCAGGGCGTTTTGATCCATGCGATTCCTGCCAACAACATTGTTCATACGCGATCCGACGGACAAGCATTTCACCCGAAAGGAGAGGGGAACGGTTACATCTTGAAATTCGGGACGACCCATGTACTGATTGGTGGTGATACAGAAAATATTCCGGAATTCAAGGAGCTGAATGTCCACGTAGACGTGGCTTTCTTACCCATGAATCTACCCTATACCATGACCCCCGCCATGGTGGCTGATGCAGCAAGGACCCTAAAGCCGGCGATCCTTTATCCCTATCATTTTGGAGAAACTGATCCCCAGGAACTGGTGGATCAGTTGAAGGATGAAAAGGAGATTGAGGTCAGGATTCGCGACCTGAAGTAGCTTCATAGCTAGCTCACGTCTTCCTGGTTCTTGGCAGGGCCCGATTCCATGGATCTTTATAACTAGAAAGAACTGTGGATAAATACCTTATTCATATATCATTATAACATATATATTTATGTTATGATAAGCGCAAAAAGAATATTCCTGTTTTTGTTTGTTTCGGCCTCCATAGGGCTCAATGGACAGTACACGAAAGAATTCAAACGGATTTTTTTCGATGCGGACTATCTTTATGAAACTGGATTTTACGAGGAAGCTTTTAGCAGGTATAAAAACCTTCTGACCCTGGATCCGGGAAACAGCAATATTCTGTTTCGTTGCGGGGCCAGTAGTCTGAAAATACCGGGAAGTGAAGCCGAGGCCATTACCTACCTGAAAGATGCTGTCAGAGGTGTGAGTTTGTCCTATAAGGAGGGATCGCACAAAGAGTCGGGTGCCCCTGTGCTTACCTATTTTATGCTGGGCCAGGCTTATCACCAGAATTACCTGTTCGATGATGCCATAGAGAACTATACCAAGTACATGGAGATCGGCGAAAACCAGGTACCCATGCAGCTGGATTATACCCGCTTGCAGATCGAAGCATGTAAAAGAGCTTCAGAATTGAAAAGAACGCGTCCCTCTTTTGAATTCCAGGGTGTGCTGGATCAATTTGATGATGATTTGCCTTCCTGCAGCAATCCCGTAATTTCGGGCGCTGGGGATGTCCTGATTTTCCTGGTGGACTACCCTTCTGACAAAAAGATCATGATGAGCACCAAGACCGGTGACCTTTGGTCCAGGCCCAGGGTTATCAACAGTGAACTGGGGATGGTGGGAGAGACCTATCCAGCCTCTTTATCTTATGATGGAGATGAGCTTTATCTGGTGCACCACTACTATTCCCATTCAGACATTTTTGTATCGCGGCTCCAGGGGAAGCGCTGGTCGGAAGCCGTGGCACTGGGTTATAATATAAATGGAAGGACTTCGGAAACCCATGCCAGTATTTCCAAGGACGGGAAGTCGCTCTATTTTACCAGTGACGTTCGGGGAGGATCGGGCAGTTTTGACATCTATGTTTCCCGCCTGGATGAAAAAGGAAACTGGGGACCTGCCACTAACATGGGATCGACCATCAATACCCCATTCGAGGAACATACACCTTTTATTTCCAACAACGATTCTATCCTCTTTTTTAGTTCTCAGGGCCACGCCTCCATGGGTGGTTTGGATGTATTTTATTCGGAGCTGAATTCTTATGGTGTTTGGAGTGAACCTGTAAATATGGGATATCCGGTGAATACCACAGGAGATGACAAGTTTTTTAATCCTGGCTGGAATGAAATTGAAGGGTACTACGCTGTTCCAAGACAGGATGATCCCACCTCCAATACCATCAACATGGTAATGGAACTGGTGTATGAGGATGAGTTGGCCACTACCTCTCCCCTGGATTCAGCCTCTGGAAAGCCGAAGGCGCGATTGGCTGTCACAAAGCCAGCCCAGGAGGAACCCTTGGTTGATACCACGGCTGCATCAACCACTACAGCCCAGGCTGCAGTGGCGGATCCTATCCCGGTAATACCAGCCACCGTAGTCGCAGCCTTAGAACCAGAAGAGACTGATGAAATCGAAGAGGTATTGAACAGAAATGCCAGGCGCCCCGAAACTGAACCTGTCACTGCTGTTGCCGCCATTCCGGCCACTGTATCTTCACCCACGGCTCCATCCATGCTTGTGACTGCTGTTCCCTTTGATTTAAACGATTACCACCTGAACATGGCCGCCCTGTTGGAGGTTGAGAAGATTGCCGACCTGATGACCGGCCATCCGGACACACAGGTGGAACTTACAGGACATGCCGATGCCACAGGCACTGCGCAGCACAATATGTTGCTTTCTCTTCAAAGAGCGGAACAGATAGCTTCTTTCCTCGAAAAGAAAGGCATTGAAAGGAAAAGA
>SPBY01000173.1 GCA_004525825.1 Bacteroidia bacterium | reverse complement strand
ATCGCTAGCCACGGGCGAGGTGAAAATCACCATAGCCGATACAGGGGCCGGGATCCAGCAGGATGACCTGCCCCATATCTTCGAACGCTATTTTAAGAAGGACGATAGGGGTGGCTCATCTGGACTCGGACTGGCCATTGTAAAACGGATCATCGATCTTCACGGATCCTCCATCGATGTAAAAAGCACTGTGGGCAAAGGCACCAGCTTCCAGTTCAGCCTCCCTGTGGCCCACATCGCATGACCGGTGCTAAAACTCTTGCTCCAGGTAATCCATGTGGCTGGGATCAATATCCTTCAGGAGCCGGGTGGAGCGATCCCATAGTTTCAGACCTTCAGCAGGTTCATATACCTTGGGATCCATTTTCTTGGGATTAAACATATGCAGGTATTCATTGGTGCTTCCCTCATAATCGGGGGATAGGGCCATATAGACCACCGGAAGGGCGGCTTTAGCGGGTGAACGAAACACAATCCAAAAGATACCATTGAGGATCATTCGCAGCAGCCAGGGGGCTTCTTTCACTATGTTGGAGTGAACCGGGCCAGGACAAATGGCATGGATGCTCAGCCGGACCTGTCCGCTGTTGACCCTCCTGGACAACTCGGTGGCATAGGTATTCAGGACCAGCTTGAAGTAAGAGTAATTGGAAATGGCCTTGGACACCCCATATTCGAAATAGCGCCCGAATTCATCATAATCAATGTAGGTAGCTCCCTGGTGGGAATCGCTTGAAATGAAGATCAGCCTGGAGAGCGGACTCTCCATCTTCAATTCCAGGATCGAATGTTTGATCAGCAGGAGGGTAAGGGTGACATTCGCAAGGTAATTAACCTGAAAGAATTCGTCCTGTCCCGATTCTGTCTTCCTCGGACCGGGCAGGGCCACAGCCGCATTCAGAATGCATATATCGATGGTAATCCCATCCCTGACAAAGGATTGCACAAACTCATGGATGGTCCCGATTTTGCTGAGATCGACGTAACGCATTTCCACATCCTGGGAACCAGACAGTTTTTTTACCTTCTCTCCCGCTTCGGGGATCTGGCTTCTGCAGGCCATGATCACTTTGGCCCCGCGCCTGGCAAAATTCACTGCCAGTGCAAAACCGAGACCGGAGTTGGCCCCGGTGATCATGACCGTTTTTCCGTCGGCACGATCCGCTTCAGTCAACCTGGAGGCCAGTTGCTGCCTGGTAAAGAAATCCTTGATCCCGGCCAGCGATGCCACCACGGGATTTGTAAACCTGCCCTCTGCCATAGTTATTCACGCATATGTATATTGATACTCAGTTCCTCAGATAGTTGCCACAGCCGCCTTCCTTTCTCAGGATCCATTGCCTTTTCATCCATGTCCTTGCGCTGCATCAGGAACATGTATTCCCCGGTCCGGCCTTCCATGGCCCCGGAGGCAGCCAGATAGATCACCGGCCGGCATGCCTTTTTGGGTGACCGGAAAAAAATGCCGAACACCAGCTTCAGCAAGGGCTGAAATACCCGGGGAGCCTCCCGGGCTATGTTCGAATTTACGGGACCCGGACAAAGCGCAAATACAGAGCAACGCACTGCAGGGCCTGAATTCAGCCTCCTGGAAAGTTCATTGGCCATGGTCAAGAGCAGGAGCTTATAGTACCCGTACATGGCCACAGAATCTTTGATCCCGTAAGGCTTATAGGTTCCGAAGCCTTCCCAGTCAATGTGTTCCGGATTGCGGTGGCTTTCGGAGGCCACAAAGATGATTCTTGGGATGTGTGTGCCTGACTGGCGCCATGGATCCCCTTTGATCAACTCATTCATCAGCAGAAATTTGGCAAAATAATTCACCACAAACATTTCATCCAGTCCCTCTTTGACAGGCCGTCCTTGTTTGGCCACCATGGCCGCATTACAAATGATGACATCCGGCATGCCAAAGCCTTGCTTCAGGGCCAAAGCAAAGGCAGGGAGGGATGAAATATTGGCCAGGTCCAGGGGGATCATGTCCACCTTTTCCGATCCGCTCTTTCTTTTCACCAGCTCACCTTTTTCCGGAATCCCGCTCCTCACCGCCATGATCACATGGGCACCACGCCTGGCCAGTTCCATGGAGGTAGCCAACCCCAGTCCCGAACTGGCCCCGGTCACCAGGATCTTTTTCCCTTCCAGAGAGGGCATTCCTTCCAGGCTGACCTGGTCCGCAGAACGCTTAAAAAGATCTAAAATGCCAGTAAGCGTAGCTCTGGCCGGGCTTTGGTATTTTTCCTTCCTGGATGGGACCTCTTTCATAGTGAGAGTTTATTAAACAATTCAAAGTAAGTGCTGTTCCTCTGTTCCAGGTCCTCTTCGGACAGACCGAAATCCGACAGGTTATATTCATGAATGCCATACTTGCCCTGTGGATTGTTAGCATCGGCCTTCGCAAACCTTTCCATGAGAGGGTCCGGGATCCCGCCATACCGTTCATAAATCTTTGACAGCTGTCCCATAGGATCCTTCACCAGCTCAGAGTACATCACATCGGTAAAATTCCCCCCCTCCTTTGCCTGCTCCCGGTAGGCCAGTCCCTTATCAAGCATATAGGCGGTTTTACGCACCCAGTGCCTGGTCACCCTTTGGACCTGAACATCATCGGTAAAGATGACCCGGCTGTGACAAACCATGCTCAGGAAGGAGGGGATGCATTCGGTAGGATCCCTGTGGGTCCATATGAAATGAGGTTCACCGTAATACTTTTCAATAAGTGGAAGAAATTCCAGGTGATGGGGAGACTTCAACACCCAGCGCTTGCCTGGTTGCTGCCACTGAAGGAGCCTCAGCAGTCGGCTTCCGTATTCATAGGCATGGGATTGATCTGTTTTTTCCAGCCAGTCTGAATATGAAGGAACATTTGTGGTGGCTTCCGGGGTGGTGCTGAGAAAGGTGACATCAAGCAGCAGGATATCCTCTTCAGGGGCTGAATGCTCCACGGGATGGATGGCAAAAAACCCGGGGGTCATCCATCGCAGGGCCTTTTCACTGGTCCTGGCAATCCTGATGCGTTTATCCTTTCCATTCATATGCAGTTGGAAAGGAGCCGGATTGATGGCTTCCCAGCTTCTCAGGACCCGGTTCTCGGGATCGGCAGTCAGCAAACGATGAAGCTTGGTGGTTCCTGTCCTTTGCAATCCTACAATCACCATGGGTGGGAGTACCTCCTGGTCCAGGATCTCAGGATATTTCTTAAACCATTCTTCCGCTCTGAGCCTTACCCCCAGCAGGTTGATGATCCGTTTGCGCGAAATGAACTTTCCAATGGGATGCAATTTGGCTTCATGGTTCAGGGAATGGATCAGGCGGTCCAGGGGTTCATCCCAGAAATCCCTGCCAAAATCCTGCAGGCCGCTTTCATAACGCGCCGTTGCCATGAGTTCATCCTTCTTCAACAGGGGAACCGTTCCGAGCGATTGAGACTTATTCAAAACGTAATTCAGGGTGTTGAACCACTTTGGGCGGTTCATGAAATCAGTGGAGCTTATGATTCTTCCGCTTTTCATAGATGGCTTAGTTCAGTACGCTTCATTACACGGCAAGATGGTTGAATGGCCTGGGCGCTGTCATTGAGTCGGTACCACCTCCAGCACATGGTTCCTTCACTGTGGTGCGCGGTTTCAATCCAGTTGGGTAATCCGGGATCCTCCTGCGAAACAATCACCCTTACGCTACCGTCCGTGGCATAGCTGGCTTCGTGTTTATTGATGCAGATGTTGTAATAGCGGTAATCCAGGGATTCCATCCAGTAATTATCCAGTTGGAAATTCCAGGCATCGCAGTCAGGAGGTTGCACTTCAATCACCAATGCCTCATCGGGCTCCAGCTTCCAGTAACTGTGATAATAAATAATGCTTTCGTCTCCACCGGCGGCATTGGAGGTCTCTGGGTCAAACAGTGGAAGCTGGTTCACATGCTTTTTAAATCCGTGGGCCCATCTGGCGAAGAGTAAACTGGCTCCACCTACAAACATGGAAGCGGTCTTCAAGCCTTCATCCAACTGACTGCAGGTAAGAGACCCAGGCTTTTGATCCACCAGCGTATTGATCACCTTCAGCTCGGCTGGCACCTCCTTTTTTCGGTCTGCAAAGGTCTGACGAACCATCAGCAGGGTGGTTTCCTCTTCCATTTTCAACCAGTTCTTGCCGGTCTTTTCCTTGCTCACTACGATCTCAAAGGAACCGTCCTCCTCAAGCACCAGTTCCCGGTCAACAAGCTTCCCGCAGGGCGCCAGTCCGCCCGTGCTTCCATAATTGCCATTCTGGGTATGGAAACTGATGTGGTCCACCGTGTTCCTTTTCCCCACAATCTTATAGGTGTAGTTGCCGCTGATCTGGGCATTCTGGTAATAATTATCCGGGTTGTCTGCCCCCATCTTTACCGTTTCATGGACCATCCTGCGAAGCTGGGGGTGCAAGGGATCCTGGTATTCCAGGTAGGCCTCCAGTCCGGCCCTTGTAAGCCTGGAAAGGTAGCGAACTCCTTCAGCCTGTTGAAAGGGATCGCGCGGAGCTCCGGGGGATAGGAGCACATTGCCAGCAGCTTTCAGGTGATCGCAGAATTCCGACCAGGCTTTCCCACTGACCACCCGTTGATCATGAAAATCCTGAAGGGTCTTTCCCCGGATCTTCAGAAAGAATTTCTGGATGGCTCCCTGAATTCGAAGAAAATGGTACAGAATTTTTCTCATGAATATGTGCTTTGTTGATTACTTAGAAAATGGACCTCTGTGGCCAGGTAAGTTTCAATTCTCTTCATGTCGATAAAGGATTTCGTATCGGCAAGTACCTGCATCATGTGCTTTGGTACTTTCACAGGTGGCCCGAAGAAAACCAGGGGATTCAACAAGTGGGACCCTTCCTTAAATTGCTCCTCCACAATGCCATCATACCAGGTGGCCTGCCCCGTAATCTCTTTTTTCACCACATTGCGGTTATAGTTCCAAAGGGGATGAAGCTTTAAAGACAGGGGCGTATGCCCCTCATGCCAGCGCTTGATAAAGAGATCATATTCAAGATCCGGCTTGCGGTGAAAGAGCGTAAGCAGGCACTCTCCCGGAGTCGGGCTGCGGTCTTCCCAGGTTTTGTCATAATTCACCGGAATGGCCTCCTCCACCAGATAGCCCCCTGCGAATCCATGCCCTCCAGAGACAAAAAAGGAACTGTCCTGCTTTCTTCCGCTAAGGGAAAATACGGCGATTTTATCTTTTCTAAAGGGAATGACAGAGAACCTGGGCGGACGCCTGGTGGTCAGTGATGCTTTCAGAGCATCGGGCGCACACTGTTCCAACAGGACATCTGCCAGATCAAACATCCTCTTTGTGAAGCTTTTATAGCTTTCTGAAGATTGACCTCTGAAAATATATATCTCTTTCTGCATTTCCTGTTTGAGGATTTTCCTATTTTAAGCCCCCTAAAATAGGTCTTTTTATACATATGCCATCAACTCAGACTAAAGTTCCTGCCTACAACATACTGCTCACAGGTGGAGCCGGGTTTCTGGGCAAAGCCATCCTCCATGAACTCCTTGGAAAGGATGCATTGATCCCTGTAAATCTGGTAAAAGTGCTGGACTTGAAGCCAATGGCCAGCATCTCAGATCCCCGGATCAGTTTCATTCAGGGAGATGTGAGAGATTCCGCACTGCTTGACAAATCCTGCATGGACATCGACCTGGTCATCCATTCAGCGGCCATTGTGGATTGGGGCACCAAATCCAGGGAAGAGATCATGTCGGTCAACTACCAGGCCACCCTGAATGCCATTGAAGCTGCCAGGGCCAACGGGGTCAAAGCCCTGGTGTTTACCAGTTCCCTGGATGTCCTCTTTGATGGGAAACCCCTTAAGAATGTAAATGAAGAGACCCCCTACCCTGCATCTCATTCCACTTCTTACTGCGAAAGCAAATACCTGGCCGAGCTGGCTGTGCTTGAAGCCAATGATGATCAATTGAGAACCAGCATTATCAGGCCTTCCGATATCTATGGCGAGGGTGATCCCTACCACATTGGTTCACTCATCCAGATGGCCCGGGGTGGATTTTATGTACGCCTCGGTAACGGCCAATCCTTATGCCAGCATGTATACGTGCGAAACGTGGCACATGCACACATCGGCGTCTCCAAGGCCCTTTTGAATGGTCATCCGGGGGTGGATGGACAGGCTTATTTTATCACCGATGGTCCGGCCTCGAACTTTTTCACCTTTTTTGACCGCTTTGTGGAAGGTGCCGGCTACCGCATATGGCCAAAAAATATCTGGCTTCCACGCTGCTTGGCCTACAGCATGGGATGTGTATCTGAAGCGGTGGCTTTCCTGTGGAGACCCATCAAAAAATATTCTCCAAAGATGAGCCGTTTTGCCGTGACTTATACCTGCACCGACTATACCTTTGGTTCGGACAAGGCCCGGCTTGGATTTGGCTTTGCTCCAAAATACAGCAGGGAGGAATCTTTTGAAAGGACGGTGGACTATTTCAGAAAAAAGGCTAATCAATAAAAGATTTACACAATTGTTAAACTTTCGTGAT
>SPBY01000287.1 GCA_004525825.1 Bacteroidia bacterium | reverse complement strand
ACCTTTAACACCATATCTTCTGTGATTTCCACCACCGAGATATCTCCGCCATCTGCCACCAGGTAGGGACGAATTTTCTCCAGCGCCTTTTCAACTCTTTCTCTTATCGCTTCCATAGATCCAGTTTTTTGCCAGCTATTTTGTTGTTATTTCCACCTTTCGGGTGGGTTCCAGTTCAATGTTTCTTGCAATCAAAGCTTTTTCAACCGCCCGGGCAAGAAGTCTGAATGCTTCACCAGAAGGATTTCCGGCCTTAAGTGCAATTGGCATCCCGAAGTCACCCGACTCCCTGATTCCCTGAACAATAGGGATTTGTCCCAAGAGCTCTATGCCTAATTTTTCGGCCAGATTTTTACATCCCTCCTTGCCAAAAATATAATATTTGTTCTCCGGTAATTCCTCGGGGGTGAACCACGACATATTTTCCACGATTCCCAGTACGGGAACGTTGATTTTCTCTCCGGCGAACATGTTGATGCCCTTGATCACATCGGCCAGGGCCACCTCCTGAGGGGTGCTTACGATAACCACACCGGTTACCGGAACCTCTTGCACCATGGTCAGGTGAACGTCGCCGGTTCCGGGGGGCAGATCGATCAGGAGGTAGTCCAGTTCTCCCCAGTCGCCCTGTGTAATCAGCTGTTTCAGTGCGCTGGTGGCCATGGGGCCCCTCCATATCACTGCATCTTCGGGTTTTACGAAAAATCCTACCGACAACAACTTTACTCCATGTTTTTCAATGGGAATGATCCACTCCACACCGTCTTCTGTCCGGGCCGAAGGACGCTCATCACCGATGCCAAACATCAGTGGAACGGAGGGTCCGTAAACATCTGCATCAATCAATCCCACCCTGGAGCCCGATTGTGCCAGCGCCACAGCAAGGTTGACTGCCACGGTGGATTTACCTACGCCCCCTTTGCCGGATGCCACCGCCACAATGTTTTTAACCCCGGGCAATACTGCCCTTTTGGGTGGAGCTTCGGGAACCAGTACCTGTATATGTTCCGGCTTCAGGGTATGCTCACCAAAAGTACTGTTCACCGTCCTGAGACACGCTTTTTTGATGGACTGGATAAAGGGATCGTTGGCCCTGCTGAACTTCAGTCCGATCCACAGTTCTCCTTCACGGTACTGAACATCGCTTACCATGTCGGATGTTACGATGTTCTCTTTGGTTTCAGGATGACGAATCTTCTTCAGCGCTTCCAGTACTTGCTCCTTCTGTATCTCCATGTATTGCTAAAAAAAGGTTGCCCAAAGATAGTCTTTTTTTATTTAGATTAAGTAATCACAGGCCCAGCTCTTCCACCGGATCCCAGAACATCTCCTTCATGTTTAGAATTCGGTTTTCGCTGATATGGGCACCCTCGTTTTCAAGCATCTCCTGCATCAGGTTGGTCCCGTCGAAATGGTGCTTCCCTGTCAGCAGTCCATTCCGGTTCACCACCCGGTGTGCCGGAATATATTCGGAAGAAGTGTGACTCTGGTTCATAGCCCATCCCACCATCCTGGCGGCTCCCGGGGACCCAAGGTACCTGGCAATGGCCCCATAGGTAGTCACCCTGCCCCTGGGAACCAGAAGTACTACTTCATATACTCGTTGAAAGAATCCTTCATTCCGATTCATGAGTCACCTCCTTGATCTTCTTCCCGGCCGGCAGCCTGAAACAGATGTAGTTAATTTTTATTCCCTCTGTCAGGAATATCTTCTCGTAATAAGTCTGGATACTCACTGTCTCATCTTCCCAATCCTCACTGTAGACATCATCTGAGTGCCTCACCAAGGGCAGATCATTGTATCTGACCATCTCCAGGGTATCGAGGTAGAGCTCCCGGTTGTCGGTCTTCAGGTGAACTTTGCCCCCGTCTTTCAGAATTTCGCGGTACTTATTCAGGAACAGGGCACCGGGAAGCCGCTTTTTCATTCTTCTACGTTTCTCCTGGGGATCGGGAAAGGTGATCCAGATCTCTTCTATTTCGTCCCTTGCAAAAAATGAGTTGATAAAATCGATGCGCGTACGCAGGAATGCCACATTGCCAAGTCCCTCGTCCCGGGCGGTCCTGGCCCCCGTCCACATCCGTGCCCCTTTGATATCCAGACCCATAAAATTCATAGTCGGATATTTTCTGGCAAGTCCGGTGGTATATTCACCTTTGCCGCAACCCAGCTCCAAAACCAGGGGATAATCGTTCCCAAATACTTCCTTCTTCCACCTTCCCTTCAGGTGATAATTCTTTTGGAAGATCTCCTCCAGGGGGGGTTGAAATACCTTTTCAAGGCTCCCCAGTTCCCTGAACCTTGCTAACTTTTTCTTTCCCAAACTGCTTATGGATTGATGCGTTCGATTCTGATTCCCAGGTCAGTGACCGGAAGTTCCGGGTTTCTCATGGCCTGCTCAAGGGTAAACACATAGGTCCCCGGTATCTTGAATTGGGTCTGTTTCCTGAAGAGCAACTGCAGTTCCCTCAGGTTGCCGGTTCCCCTGCCGGTCCACTCTCCGCTGGGCTCTGCCAGGATAAAGTTGACGGTGTCTTTCCTGTGCTGTCCGGTGGGCCCCTTTACATGTACAAACATATATAGGTTGCTCATGGGATACTCCACGGTGTGCCTTACCTGCAAATAGATGTTATGCAAAGAAAGCGTATCACTTATATCCACTTTGAACTCCAGGGCATCCTGCCATCTCCAGCCACCATCGGTCCGGACATACTCATCATAAACCACGTTCTGATCGCATGACACAGTAAGTGTCAGGAACAGAAGAAGAATTTTTATGACATGTATCCTCATGATCTTTTTGTATTCCTGGGAGGTCTTTTTTTCTTCGTTTTCTTCTTGGGCTTCTCCTTCTCAATACGGGTAAGAGATCCCTGGCCTGCCCCATTGGTGTATTCAAGCTTTTCGGAATTCAGGGTGATGGTGATTTCTATGAGCTCGTCCGGAATCTTGTTCTGCCGATTCATTGCCTGCACCTCTGCCACGCGTTCCGTTGGGACCGGCACCAGCGCCTGGGCCCCTCCTCCAAATCCGTACCACATTATGCCGCGATAGACATCTGTTTTCAGATGGAAAGCCTCTCCCCGGCTGGTCTTCAGGGAAATTCCTGTGTCGGGAAAATGCTTTCGCGCGTCTTCGTAGCCAGCCAGTTCGTAGTTGAGACAACATTTCAGTTTCCCACATTGACCTGCCAGCTTTTGCGGATTCAGCGCTACCTCCTGAACTCTTGCCGAGTGGGTGCTTACCGATACAAAATTGGTGACAAAAGTAGAGCAGCACAGCTCCCTTCCACAGGTTCCAATTCCACCTATCCTCCCAGCTTCCTGCCTGGCTCCAATCTGCTTCATCTCAATGCGGATCCTGAATGTTTCGGCCAGCACCTTGATCAGATCTCTGAAATCGACCCGCTCATCGGCGATGTAGTAAAAAATAGCCTTGGTATGGTCTCCCTGGTATTCCACATCACCGATCTTCATGTTCAATCCAAGGTCCTTGGCGATCTTCCGGCTTCGAAACATGGTCTCCTCCTCCTTATCGATGGCTCCTCTCCACTTTTCAATATCCAAATCCTTGGCCTTGCGATAGACCTTCTTCATCTCCTCCTTGCTACCAAGATATTTTGTTCTGCGCTGTTGCCTTTCCACAATCTCACCTGCTAAGGTAATGATGCCAATATCGTGACCAGGTGATGCTTCCACAGCGACGATATCACCCCGCTTCAGCCTAAGTTCGTTTACATTCCTGTAGAATCCCTTCCGGGTATTTTTAAATCTTACCTCCACTACCTCGGGAATGTCCACATATGAAACCTCCCTGAGCCAGTCGTAAGAATCCAGCTTAGAACAGCCGCTGAAATAGGAATCGATCCGATCCAGGTTGTCTCCGTTAACATTCAAGTTGTTCTCCCTGCAGCAACCTCTTGTTTTCAGGCTATCCATAATGCAAAAATAGAGATTAGGTTCTTAATTCAAAAAAAAGGCTCATCCTGCCGCAGCTGACTTTTGCATCAGCAACTTGATGATCCCGATAGCCATATCCATCAGGACGATCCTAGGGTTTCCATTGGCCTCAATGTGATTTCCGGCCAGTGTTAATCCCTCTGCCAGTGCATGTATATTTCCCTCATGAATGAAAGGGCTGAACCTGGCTGAAAACTCCTCCTCCTTTTTGGACATATAATTCAGTTGGGCATTCTCCATGTGAATCATAAAGTTCTCCCGGAGCAGTCTCAATGAGTAATCGACCAGCTGTTTCTGACGCTCTCTGCCCAATCCCGACACATTATCCACCCACTGGTTGATACCAATAATATCCCGTGCATAACACAGGCGCATTAGTCCGGTAAACATCTCAAAATGATTCATTTCATTTTCATCCTGTTGCAGGGTTTGCAGCGCTGTACTGAAGTTTCCGTTGGCCCTACTCACAGCATCTTCAATCACTCGCAGATCCGAATGCCCTTGCTGCATCAGCCCCTCCCTGATCATGGAATTCGACAGGGGAGGCACATGCAGCAACTGGGTCCGGCTGAGAATGGTGGGAAGGATCCTGTCGGTATGTTCCGATACCATCAGGATCAAGGTTTTTGCAGGCGGCTCCTCGATCAGCTTCAGCAGTTTGTTGGCTGCCGGTTGATTCATCTTTTCCGGCAGCCAGATCACTATCATTCTGTAATCCGACTCATAGGGTTTGAATCCCAACTTCCGGATAATAGATTCGCTCTCCTTCACATTGATGATGCCCTGCTTGTTCTCTGCTCCCAGTGCCTCGTACCACTGGTTTTCTGTGAGATAAAAATCGGCCAGCAGTGTTTTCCGCCATACTTCTGCAAAATCATCACTGATGGGTGGGGCTGTACTGCTGCCTGTTGTCATTACCGGTACCACAAAATGGAGGTCGGGATGCACCAGCTTTCCAAACTTCACACAGGAGGGACATAAGCCACAGGAATCGTTATCCTGCCGGTCGTTGCAGGCCAGATATTGGGCCATCGCTATGGCCAGTGGCAGCTTTCCTGTTCCCGGGGGACCAAATAGCATCAATGCATGAGGGGTGCGGTCGTCTCGCACCAGTCCCAGGAGTT
>SPBY01000169.1 GCA_004525825.1 Bacteroidia bacterium | reverse complement strand
CTGCATGAAGAACTGGACTGGACCCTGGTCTATCCTGAGCTGGCTGGCATGTCGGACCCGGATGAAATTGATGAATTCAAGGAGCAGGCCATTGCAGACAGGAACGTAGGTCTTCAGAAATTTGACGAGCTTTTTCAGCAATCCCAAATCAATGCTGAGGATGTGCGAAGCCTGGGTAAGCACCTGAACACCATATCAACTACCACAGAAACCATCGGGGAGATTACCACAGCCTCACTGGCCACCAAAGCATACTTTGATAAAATGGGGTCTGCCGCGCAGAACATGGATAATGTAGCTACTGCTTATGGCACCAACACCGGTGTTCTGAACGAATCAGTAAATACTCTGGCTAATTCCTACAAAAACACTGCCTCGCTGATCGATTCCAAGGGCAAGGACATTGCAGACAAATTTGCTGCTTCCAGCGCCAACCTGACTGCTACCTATGAAGCCATGTCTGGTGAGGTGAAAGCGGAGCATACCAATATTTCACAAAGTCAAAAACAGTTTAACGAACGGCTTGCAACACTTAATAAGAACCTGGCTGAACTGAACAATACCTATGCCGATCAGGTGAAGGGAAGTCAGGATCATCTTCAAGGTACTGCCGGCGTGTATAAAGGGCTGAATGAAATGATCACCAGCCTAAAGGTTTCTGTGGAAGAGACACAGAAGTACAAAAGTGAAATTGTAAAGCTCAGCGAAAGTCTTTCTGAACTGAACAACGTATACGGCAACATGCTCACCGCCATGAGCATCAGAAAGAAGTAAGAACCCCATAATCCTGATCTATGGCACACGGTAAAGAAACACCGAGACAAAAAATGATCGGCATGATGTATTTGGTGCTGACAGCGATGCTGGCACTGAATGTATCAAAGGAAGTGCTGGATGCATTTACCCTGGTGGATGGGGGGCTCACAACTACCATTCAAAATTTTGCAGCAAAAAACGATGGCCTTTACGGCAAATTCAATTTGGCTTTTGAGCAGAATCCCGAGAAGGTGGGCGACTGGAAAACAAAGGCTGAAGAACTTAAGACCCGTTCCGATGAGCTGTACGAGTTCATGAACGAGTGCAAGGTGGAGATCGTTTCCATAAAAGATGAAGATGCCGTTCACGAAGGAGGTGTTCACCTGGCTGATGTGAAGGTCAAAGACAACACCAATTTCCCGGCTGAGATCATGATGGTCAATAAAAAGGGTGCCGATTTAAAGCAGCGGATTGAAGAGTACCGGGAGTTCCTGCTATCCATGATCGACGATAAGGAGAAGTATGCCGGCGCCGTGAGTGCCATTGAAGGAATCATGAGTACCGAGGTTCCCGAAAGCTTGCACCGCAAAAAAAAGAGAGGGGTAACTCCTACCTGGGAATCTACCTATTTTGAATTTCTTCCGCTTGCTTCGGTAATTACCATACTCTCAAAGATGCAGGGCGATGTGCGCAACATAGAAGCTGAAATGCTCAACTACCTGCTCGGACAGGTAGATGCCGGTGACTTCAAAATGAATGTAATCATGCCTGTGGTAATTCCCAACTCCAATTATGTATTCAGGGGGCAGGAATATCGTGCACAGGTGTTTCTGGCGGCCTATGATTCTACTAATGTTCCACAGGTTGAACTGAGTGATGGCACTACCCTGGAAACTGAAGGTGGCATGGGTATCTATTCTACCTCCTACAATAGCACAGGAATCCGCAAATGGGGAGGTACCATCTCCATTGAACAGGATGGCCAGGTGACCAGTAAAACATTTGAAGCCCAATTTGAAGTGGGTGAAGCCACAGCCACTGTTTCTGCCACCGGAATGAATGTGTTCTATCGCGGGATCCCCAATCCAGTGGCCATCTCTGCAGGTGGAGTATCTGAAAGCAATGTGCGGGCAAGCATTTCCTCTGGAAACATCAGAAGGGTGGGAGCTGGCAGTTACGTGGTACAACCCGGAGGTGGGAAAAATATTGCCACAGTAAGTGTCTTTGCCACTGTAGATGGTGCGCAAAAACTTATGACCCGGCAGGACTTCAGGGTGTATGACCTGCCCAAACCCGATGCAAAGGTAGAGGGGATCGCCGGATCCGAAGGTGCCCTCCCAGTGGGTAGACTCTCCCAACTGCAAATTGTCGAAGCAGAAGCTGAAGACTTTGTATTTGAAGTGGACTACAAGGTGCAATCCTTTGAAGTCGCTTTCCAGGGACAGGGCGGGATCTGGAGCACCATCCCCTCAGACAGTGAAAGATTCACTTCTCAACAGAAAAACATTTTCCGTCAGTTAAGAACCGGTCAGCGAGTCATGATTGAAAAGGTCAAGGCCACAGGTCCCGATGGAAGAGTTCAAAACCTAAATAGCATTACCATAACCGTACGATAAGATGAAAGCAAGAAGATATTTATTTGGAGCAGCAGTCCTGGCAATCTGGACTTTTTCCTTATCAGCACAAACCCCGGGCAATGCACCGGTAATCAACTCCTATACACCTTCTACGAATGTATATAAATCGGAGACGATTATACCGGAAAAAAAGCCGGTCCCCTATTCCTACGTTCGTGAAGCCGATGTGAGTTGGTCCAAAGATATCTGGCGATCCATTGACCTGAGGCATCGCCAGAACATGCCATTGCGCTACCCCCTGGAGGGATCCATGAGTGACGGGGAGCGTTACAGCCTCTTTGGGCTCATCATGGAAGGGATCAAGAGCGAAGAGATCACTCCCTATGCGTACAATGTCATTACTTCATGGAAGGATCCTTTTTCAGTTGTCTCCAGCCTGGAGGAGGTGTACCGCAATTCGGGCGGAGATTCCGTGTATGATGACGATAATAATTTCCTGTTCGTACAGCAGGGGATGACCGACATTATGCAGTTCCAGATACAGGAGCAGTGGTTCTTTGATTCGAAGCACTCCACCATGAATGTGCGCATTTTGGCACTGGCACCCATCTATTATCAGAGATACGATGAAATCACCGGAGAGGCTCTACCTTCTCCAAGGTACAGGATTCCTTTTGTGGTTAGCTTTGAGCAGTGCCGCAGGTTGTTTGCCACCCATTCGGTATACAATCCCAGAAATGATGCGCAGGCCATTTCATATGACGACCTCTTTATGCAGCGCCGGTTCTCTAGCACCATCATTGCCGAATCCAATGAATTTGGTAACCGGTTTCTTACCGACTACAAAGTTGGTCAGGATATATTGCTGGAGGCAGAACGGATCAAGAACGACATATTCACCGCGGAACACGATCTCTGGGAATATTAATCCCTCCATATAGAATATTTAAACCGCATCTCTTAGGTGCGGTTTTTTTTATTTCCGGAGGTACATCTGTCCCATCGTATAAGGCATTTCCCCGCTTAAAACCGAGCCTGCGGGCTCGGCGAAGCCAATATTTGCTGCGCAAATCTTTGTAGGTGGTATCAATGCCTTATACTTCGGGAATAGTAAATCCGTCCGTAAATAAAATGGGAGGGGGAGAGACATTGATTCGAATATGCTCTCGTAAAAAAGGCTTGCTGGGGCGAAGGTGTTTCGGATGCCGAAGCTTACTTGTGGAGCATATGTTCTGGATGCTGCCTACAAAGGCTTGCTGGGGAGAAGGTGTTTCGGATGCCGAAGCCTTAGCGGGGAGCGAAGCGACACGGTACAGCGAGGCAACGAAATACCGAGCTACATCATGTCCTCACCAATCTCGGTTCTGAGGTCATTGACATATTGTTTGATCTTCTGCTCATGCTCTAGTTTGCAGACCAAAATGATGTTGTCGTTCTGGACCACAATATAGTCCTCCAGGCCCTGCAATACAACCAGCATATCGTCCTGTACATTCACAATGTTCCCGGAGGATTCGTACATGAAGACATGCTTTCCGCTGATAGAATTATGTTGCTCATTTTTAAGCAACTGCTCATATAGGGAACCCCAGGTCCCCAAGTCCGACCAGCCAAACTCCGATATCAGCATATAAACATTGTCTGCCTTCTCCATAACTCCATAATCTATGCTGATGTTCCGGCAATTGCCATAAGTTTTGTGAATAAAATCCTTCTCCTGATCAGTTCCGTATATTTCTATTCCTTCCTTGAACAGGGTGTGGATCTCCGGGAGATGCGTTTCGAAAGATTTCATGATGGCACCAAGCGACCAGAAAAATATACCCGCATTCCAGTAGAAATCGCCACTGCTCAGAAACACCTCCGCCAGCTCCAGATCAGGTTTTTCGGTAAATGTTTTCACTTTCCTCAGCCCGGTACTTTCATAGCCTTTTACCTTTTTTCCGATGGACTGGATATATCCATACCCCGTTTCGGGACGACTGGGTACGATTCCCATGGTCATCAATGCTTCATTTGATGCTACAAAATCGAGGCCCTGCTGGACTGCCCGTAGAAACTCCTCCTCTTTGATAATCAGATGATCCGATGGAGCCACTACCACATTTGCATCCGGATTCTTCCGATGAATCCTGAAGTTGGCATAATCAATACAGGGGGCGGTATTTCTCCGCAAGGGCTCAAGAAGGATGTTCTCATCAGGAAGATCCGGCAGTTGATCCACAATAAGCTCTTTATACTCCAGGTTGCTGACCACTAAAATCTGCTCGGGGGGCATGAGTTTGATAAAGCGATCGTAGGTCTGCTGCAGGAGGGTTCTTCCCGTTCCAAGGATATCCAGAAACTGCTTGGGACGTTTAGTCTTGCTTAGCGGCCAGAAACGGCTTCCGATTCCGCCGGCCATGATCACACAAAAATTGTTTTTATCCATCATTAATGCGGGGCGTTTACCAAGTGTCTTTTGCACTATTAACATTAAATATAGGTGCTTTTTAATTAACTCTTCCGACACATCTGATGTTTTACACAATAATTGATATATTACATAAAATTGGAATGGATTGATGAAGCTGCTTGCACAAATAGGAAGGTATTTTCTTCTGATGAAGAGGGCCTTTAGCCGGCCGGAGAAATTTTCCGTCTTATATCGCCAGACCATGCGCGAGATGGAAAAAACAGGAATCAACTCCTTTTCGATTGTAGTGATTATCTCACTTTTTGTGGGAGCCGTAATTACCATCCAGACTAACTATAACATTGAAAATCCACTACTCCCAAATTACCTGATCGGGGTGACAGTACGCGATTCGCTTCTGCTGGAATTTTCTTCCACCATGGTAGCGCTGATTCTGGCTGGAAAGGTAGGATCCAGCATTGCTTCGGAGCTGGGCATGATGCGTGTTACCGAACAGATCGATGCCATGGAGGTGATGGGCATTAATTCAGCCTCCTACCTGATCCTTCCAAAGATGATTGCCACGGTACTCTTTTTTCCCGTCCTCTGCCTGCTTAGCATTATTGTGGGACTGGCAGGAGGATACTTTTCCTGCGTTCTGGGCGATGTTATACCTCCCTCGGATTTCATCGAAGGCATCCAGTATGGCTTCCGACCTTACTACATTAGCTATGCCCTGACCAAAACTGCTTTTTACGCTTTCATCATCACCTCTGTATCCTCCTATTTCGGATACTATGTAGTTGGAGGAGCTGTGGAGGTAGGGAAATCAAGCACCAGGGCGGTGGTACAGAGCAGTATTCTCATCCTGATGGCCAACCTGATCCTAACCAGAACCATTCTGCAATGATCGAGGTAAAAAACCTGTATAAGAGTTACGATGGGGAGTTTGTTCTCAACGATGTGAGCGCCAGGTTCGAGCAGGGAAAATGCAACCTGATCATTGGGCGTAGCGGATCAGGCAAAACCGTCCTTCTAAAATCCATAGCCGGACTGCTGGAGGTGGACGAGGGCGAAATCTGGTACAACGACCATAAATTCAGTCACCTCGACACCAATGCAAAGCAGCACATAAGAAAAGAGATGGGTGTTCTTTTCCAGGGTGCAGCTCTTTTCGATTCACTTACCGTGGAAGAGAATGTGCTCTTCCCCCTGGATATGTTAACCAGTCAGAATAAAAAAGAAAAACTTGATCGTATCAATTTCTGCCTGGAAAGGGTGAAGGTAAGCGGTTCCAATTCCCTCTACCCTGCTGAATTGAGTGGTGGAATGAGAAAGAGGGTGGCCATTGCCAGGGCCATAGCCCTTAATCCCAGGTACCTCCTCTGCGATGAACCCAATTCCGGACTGGATCCAGAAACCGGAATAGTCATTGATAACCTGATCAGGGAGCTGACAGAAGAGTTCAACATGACCACCATTGTCAATTCTCACGACATGAATTCGGTCCTGGAAATCGGTGATAAAATAATATTCATTTACCAGGGATGCAAGTGTTGGGAGGGCACCAGGCAGGAGATTCTCCAGACCAATAACGAAGCACTCAACAACTTCGTTTTTGCCACCAACATGGCCAAGCAGATAAAAAATCAGTGAATCAGAGGGCGGTCCACTTTCTCCCTGTATCCAAAAACCAGGTTCATACCAAACCACAGATTTGCCGATCTGGTTTCCTGTGGCCAGAAAACAGCATTCAGTGCATTGTCAGAAATCACATAGAGGTTCAGCGGCCCGGCATTTAAGGAGATCCCTGCACCCACATTCTTAAAATAACTGTTGAT
>SPBY01000666.1 GCA_004525825.1 Bacteroidia bacterium | reverse complement strand
ACCCACAGCCGGATAAAAATAGGACTGGTTTCCTGTGAGTGCCAGGGAGGAAGCCCAGTCATTCCTGGCCGAAATGTCCAGAAATACCATTTCCTTCACACCAATGGTGGCATTGGCAAATACAGCCTGCTTCACCAGCCTGCTGCTCAGGGTGGAATTTATCGATACATTATCCGGAACATTCTGAAACATGAACTCGTTGGCATAAAGCAGGCCAGCGGAACCCGAATTCACCGACACGCCATTTCCGTATACAGACTTCTGGTAGGTTGCCCCGGCCAGCGCAGTCAGGCTGATGATTCCGAAGGTATTATCATACCTGAGGATCCCGTCGGTATACAACAGTTCGTCGGTGTACTTGCGATAATCCCAGGCGCCATTTGCATGTACATTGGTCTGATTGGAACCAGCAGCGTGCTGGGTTTCGAAACTTTTCAGGGCAAAGTCATAATTCCCCCGGACTGAAAAGCTCAGCTTTTCGGTAATATCCCAGTTGACCGACAAATTCGCGATACCACGTCTTGTCAGGTCATCTTTGGGCTCATTCTCTAAGATCCAGTGGGGATTCGATATGAAGTGGTTATTGACATACACGTTCTGCAACATGATGTTCCTGGTTGGATCATAGTATTCGTAATTATCCCAGTAGTCATTGAAATCCATTTGACGGGGGAACTGATATGTGTTCAGAACCGGATTCAGGTAGTAGCCTGCAGGGGCCCGGTTATGACTCTTCTCGTCAGTCAGCATGATATTGGAACTGATAGTGACTTTTTCTTTTGCCACTTTGGTAGACTGCTTGAAGGTAAGATTGTTCTTATTATAAGTATTGGTGGGTATTATGCCTCTTGCGGTAGTGTTCGCATATGAGAAATAGGCTGTGGTTCTGGCGCTTCCGCCACTAACAGAAATTGAGTTCACCAGATTATACCCTGTCTGGAAGAAGTTTTCCACAAATTGGTCGTCGTAATTTCCACTAGTGTATGACCAGCTCTGCTCGGATCCCCCTTCTGCACCATAATTATACTGGAGTTCGGGCATGACCATGGGATTATCGAAGGAAATGCCCGTATTGATGCTCACTTTCGCAGCACCCTCCCTGCCTTTTTTGGTGGTGATAATCACTACCCCGTTGGCTCCCTGGCTGCCATAAAGAGAAGCTGCATTGGAACCTTTCAGGATATTGATGCTTTCAATATCTTCCGGGTTAATCTGGGAAAGGCCATCGCCTCCGTCCCATCCGCCCCACATGCCGGCTTGAGAGGTTTTATTATTCACCATGGGGATACCGTCGATCACGAACAGAGGTTCGCTGTCCCCGGTCAGGGATTTGGTTCCTCTCAGAACGACACGTGTGGATCCCCCCGGACCGGAATAACTCTTTTTGATCTCCACACCAGCCGCTTTCCCGGAAAGGCTGTTCATGAAGTTTATATCCCTGGTATTGGTCAGTTCATCTGCATCCACCGTTTGAGTAGCATAGGTCAGAGTTTTCTCCTGGCGCTGGATACCCAGGGCGGTTACCACCACCTCATCCATCTCATAGGCGCTTGGCTCCAGGACTACATTGATCACCGTGGACGATCCGACAGGGATCACCTGGACCAAGTACCCGATATAGGAGAATTGAAGTGAAACATCCCCCGCCGGGATTTCCAGCGAGTAGGTACCATCGGTAGACGTGATACCACCTGTTGCGGTACCCTGGATAACCACGGTTACACCGAGCAAAGGTAGACCATCGTCACCTCCGGTTACCGTACCTGTTACGGTTCGCTGTGCGAACAATGCTGTACTCGATATGAGTACCATCATGGTTCCGAGAAGCATAGTTCTGCCGAACCATTTTAGCGGAAAAATAACTAGTTTAATTCCCATTGGTAAAAAGTTTAGTTTAGTTTAGTTGAATTAAGGAAATATGCTTGTTTGTTGTAGTAATAGAAACTCGGAATGTATCCGAGTGATTATCATGTATATTAGAAGAGGCATTGCAGGCATAGTTTGAAAGACAGGTTAGTTTTTCTCATGAAACATACAAAGAATATCTAAATAATGCAAGAGAATGTCCAATATGCTCCTGACAACCCGGATCTGAGATCCCTTTGGTTATGGCAATGAACGGTATATTTTAAGTCCCCAAGTATTGTCTTGGATCCCAGCTCATTTATCCATATACATAACGTGTGTGTTGTCCATGAATACAATCTGGAGATGTGCTCAGTAACAAGTACTAATATAGAATGATTATTTATCTATT
>SPBY01000245.1 GCA_004525825.1 Bacteroidia bacterium | reverse complement strand
GCCATGCTGATCAACGACACGCCCTATACCGAACTTACTCCGGAGAAGGTGACAGAGATTTTACGAGAGTACATCAGGAAATAACCTAAGAAAAATAGCAACAACATGAATAATAAGCTTGTTAAAAGGGTTGATCTCATTTTCGAAAAAGTCGAATGCCGGGATGTAATGGAGGAGATCATGAAAATGGATCCTGATGCCATTTGCCAGAAGGTACTTGAATCGGACCTGAAAGGCCGGGGAGGTGCTGGATTCCCTACCGGATTGAAGTGGAGGTATACTGCGCAGGAAAAAGAGCCGGTAAAATACATTGTATGTAATGCGGATGAAGGAGAACCCGGAACCTTTAAGGATCGTGAGATCCTCGACCAGGTACCGGAAAAGGTGTTTTGCGGAATGGCCATTGCGGGAAGGGCCGTGGGAGCCAAGAACGGGTATGTCTACCTGAGGGGCGAGTATAAGTTCCTGATCCCAAAACTGAATGCTCAACTCGGCACTTTCCATAAGATGATGGACGAGTTCAACCACAACTTCAGGATTCAAATCCGCCTGGGCAGTGGTGCCTATATTTGCGGGGAAGAGAGTGCCCTTTTCGAATCCATCGAAGGAAAGCGGGGAGAACCCAGAAACAAACCTCCCTATCCAACTGCATCGGGACTGTTTGGCAAGCCCACCACCATCAACAACGTGGAAACCCTGGTACATACTGTGATGATCATGCTTTACGGGGCATCCCATTTCAAAGAGCTTGGAACCAAAGATTCAAGAGGATCCAAGGTGTTTTCGATTTCGGGCGATACTCCCAAAGCTGGAATATATGAACTGGAGCTTGGAATGGCCGTGGATGAATTTGTACAGGAGTTTGGCGATGGCGATACCAAAGCGGTTCAGGTGGGAGGAGCTTCGGGCTTCTGCGTTCCCCGGAAAAAGTTTGAAGAAACCATCATTGGTTTTGAAGGAGTACCCACAGGAGGTTCCATGAAGCTGTTTAACTCCAGCCGTTCCATGTACAATGTGCTGCACAATTACCTCGATTTCTTTACAGAGGAGTCGTGCGGACAATGCACTCCTTGCCGCGTAGGATGCCAGCAATTGTTGAAAGGGGTGGAGGCTGTCAAAAGTGGGGACAAGAACGCCAAATACCTTGATGAGCTTGTGAAACTGTCCAAGACCATGAAACGTGCTTCCAAGTGCGGACTGGGCCAGTCGGTAGGAAACGCCTTTGGCTCCATCGTGGAAAATTTCAAGGAAGAGATCATTTACTAAGAGAAAACAGAAAATATCATGATAAAGTTATCGATAAACGGCATGTTGCTCCAAGTGGACGAAGGGACCACCATCCTTGAGGCTGCCAAAAAACTAAATTTCAGGATTCCCACCCTGTGCCAGCACGATGACCTCTGTGTGGCTGGTAATTGCAGGGTTTGTGTGGTGGAGCAGCTTGGAGGCAAATCGCTGCTTGCAGCCTGTGCCACTCCTGTCAGTGAAGGGATGCAGATCCTGACCAATTCCTTGAAGGTTCGGTCTGCCAGGAAGCACGTCATTGAACTGCTGCTTTCAGAACACAATGCCGACTGTACCAAGTGTTATAAGAACGGAAAGTGCGAATTGCAGGCCCTTTCCAACGAATTCGCTGTGGGTGACCACCTCTTGCTGGATCTCTGTAACATTAAGGATTATACCATCGACCGTTTTTCTCCTTCCATTCAGAAAGACGATAGCAAATGTATTCGTTGTCAGAGGTGCGTGAGAACCTGTGAGCAGTTGCAGGGAGTAAATGCACTGTGTGTGGCATTCAAAGGGGACCATCAGAGGATCACCACATTTGAGGATCTCTCCATGGCCGAAGTGATCTGTACCAACTGTGGTCAGTGCATCAACCGCTGTCCCACCGGTGCCCTGGTGGAGCGCACCTACCTGGACGAAGTGTGGGATGCCATCCTCGATCCTTCCAAGCATGTGGTGGTGCAGACTGCCCCCGCTGTCAGGGTGGGACTGGGTGAAGAGCTTGGACTTAAGCCGGGCGAAAGGGTGACCGGAAGAATGGTCTCTGCCCTGAAACGGCTTGGTTTTGACTCGGTGCTGGATACCGATTTTTCTGCCGATCTCACCATCATGGAGGAGGGGACTGAATTATTGACACGTTTGAAGCAGGCGCTGGTGGATAAAGATCCCAATGTGGCGCTGCCCATGACTACCTCCTGTTCACCGGGATGGATCAAGTTCATCGAACACACCTTTCCCGAGTACCTTCCAAATGTATCCACCTGCAAGTCGCCTCAGCAGATGTTCGGAGCGCTGGCTAAGACCTATTATGCTCAGGTGAGAAACATTAATCCAAAAGATATGGTTAGCGTATCCATCATGCCCTGTACTGCTAAAAAGTTCGAGGCCAATCGTCCGGAAATGCGTTCCAGCGGTTACAAAGATGTGGACTACGTATTGACTACCAGGGAACTGGCCAGGATGATCAAACAGGCCGGCGTGGATTTCAACAAGCTGAACGAAGACAAGTTCGACAGCATCATGGGAGCCTCCACGGGTGCAGGTGTAATTTTCGGTGCCACTGGTGGGGTGATGGAAGCTGCTCTAAGAACTGCCTATGAGCTAGTCACCGGCCGGGAAGTTCCGTTCGAGGGATTGAACATCTTGCCCGTAAGGGGGATGGGAGGAGTCAGGCAAGCTTCCGTGCTGATCGAAAATTGTAAGGAGGAGTGGAGTTTTCTCAATGGGGTGGAGCTTAAATGTGCCGTGGCACACGGACTGGTCAATGCTAGAAAATTGATGGAGGGAGTGAAAAGTGGTGAGATCAATGTCCACTTCATCGAAGTGATGGCCTGTCCGGGCGGTTGCCTGGGTGGTGGCGGACAACCCATTCCCACCAATGAGAAGATCCGTAAAAAACGGACCGAGGCCATCTATGCGGAAGATATGTCCATGGAGATCAGGAAATCCCATGAAAATCCTGAAGTGATAGGAATCTACAAGGAGTTTCTAGGAGAGCCCCTGGGACACAAATCTCACGAACTACTGCACACCCATTATCGAGGGCGGGCGCGTTACTAGGAACACCTGTAATCTCTATAATTCTAAAGGGCTGTTCATTATGCGGACAGCTCTTTTTTATGGGGTAGGAAGATCGTAGAGCCAGAGTTTAAGCTCTGAATCGAGGGGATCCCCAATTGCATAGGCTACCACTGTAAAGTAGTTGGCTTCAGATACGATCAGGTCGTTATACTCATAATTCAGGAGCTCCTTTTCCGGATCATAGATATCACCATGTTCACTCACTGTTACCGAAGTCCTGGCCTCATAATCGTTGACTTCAAAATAGTCGGAATACTCGGTAAAATGTATGTCGGTAACCACCCGGTTGCCCACTTCGGTTCCACCGATGTAGACATCTACCGAATCAAGGGAGGTGGCTGCATGCAGAAACAGGAACTTTACATGGCCGAACTGGGGCGCAGTGCTTACAAGTTTCTGGAAATCCAGGACAGGCTCCTCAGCAGATCCGTAAAGAACAATCAGGTAGTGCTCGTTCATTTCCATAGTAAGCAATAGGCTTTCTATTTGTGAACCTGTGTCGTAATTTTTGGCGGTAAAAGAGATTTCTTCCGTTTGGGTGTCCAGCAGGACCGCTCCCAGAATCCTGGAGCCATAAGTCTGTTCTTTGGGGACTTCTACTCCATCCACTTCCCAAGTGAGTCCAAAAGGTTCTTTCAGGAGGGAGATGATTGAGCAGTAGGAACGTATCTCTACGGGCTGTGGTTCAGGATCCTTTTTACAGGATGCCAACAGCAAGGGGATGAAGATGAAGAATATAAATAGCTTTTTCATAAGATCAGGATTGCGTGGAACCATCAAAAAGTTCTATGGTCTCGGGTTGCATCAAGACCCATATGGAATATACTCCCTTGGCGGTACCCACCGGAACATTGAGGCAGTTCATGGCTGATACAATCATTACCAGGATGCGGGCCCAGGGCCGGTATGAAAAGAGGCCTATTCCACCTATGATTCCAAGGCTGCTGAAGAAAAGGAGGATCAGTGCCAGGATGTTACCCACAAGGGAGAGAACCTCTTGAGCAATGGGTTCATCCTCAATAAAATTGAAAATAAGATGGAATCCTAAGTAAATGGCCAGGGCTCCTACCAGTCCCAGAAGGCCAAAGCCTATATGCAAAGCCCCCACAAAGGAGACGTGCTGTTTCATGTTTCTCTGTTTTTCCATAAGGCGTATTGATCAAATGCGGTTATAATTTCTAGGGTTTAGTGGGATGGCTGGTTAAACACCTGCATCCTGAAAGAGGATTCCGGATCCACTTCGCTATGATTAGTGATCGCGAAATAGGTCCTGTTGGGCATAAAGTTTTTGTTCACAGTATAGGAAAGGATGGTGGAATCGGCTGGGGCAACTTCCGCGGGTGTAAAGATAATGGCATTCCAGAGGGACTCCTGGGAGGCCTCTATATATTCAGAAAGCTGTCCAAAACCTATTCCGGACAACTTTCTATGTTCCGGCAATTCTCCCCCAATGTATATATCAATGGCCCCCATGCTTTCAGAAGCCTGCAGAAAGCGCATCTTCACCAGGCCAAGGGTGGGGAAGGAGGTATCCATGGTATCACATAACAAATGAGGCTCTTCTTCACTTCCTACGATGGATATCATATAGTAACTAAAGGGATCAAGAAAGTAATCAAGGCTATCAAGTGTGACTCCCCCTTCCAAGGTGGATGCCTTGATACGAACCTGGTGGTTATATCCATCCACTTCAACCGATCCTTCGATGGGCATGCCATAACTTTGCCCGCCAAGTGATTCAGAGTCGTCCACTTTCCAGATGACTTTATCGGCTTCCATCAGATTGTTATAGAAAACCAGGCCTGCTGTGAGGTTCTCCGGCCCCGTAAAAGGATCATCCAGGCAGGCTGGAAGGAGTACCAGAGATCCCAGTAGGACTATTATCATTTTTTTCATACCGGCTGCAATTTAGGAATTTCGCTTTAAATCCCTTGGGGATCGTCATCATACAACGCAATAAATTCGTAGGAATTGCCAGACGACTCTAAGAATTTAATGAAGGATGCAAATGAGATCACAAAGGTTGCGGTGTTCTCATTGGGATGAAAACTAATGCGCTCCACATTATTTAAACGGTCGTCGATGAAGAGATGCACATGCTTCTCACGATCGTTGATGATCCCGAATGCCGAGACCGATCCGCCACCCACTCCCAGGTAGCGTTCCATCCTCCTGGGAGATGCAAATGAGATTTTCCCCTGTTTCAGTCTCTGCTCCAGGTCCCTGATATTAAGCTGACGCCTGTGGTCCAGGATCACCAGGTAATGTTTGTTGCCCTTGTGGTTCCTGAAGAAAAGGTTTTTGCAATGTGCGGCATCAATGGCATTCCAATAGGGCAGAGCCTCCTCTACCGTGGGTACAGAAGGATGTTCGTGGATTTCATAGGGGATTTCATGCTCGTCCAGATAGGCCCTTACCTGTGCTCTTTTGTCCAGGTTCATAAGCTCTTTCTTACT
>SPBY01000698.1 GCA_004525825.1 Bacteroidia bacterium | reverse complement strand
ATTTAACTTCTCTATTTTCTGTATATTCATATCTTGTTATCTAACATTGCTAACAACTCTAAGATCTGAATAATGAAATCCTTGATTAATTTCTTCGAAGAGAATGTCGACAAGTATTCCAGCAATCCCTACATGTGGGAAAAAAGGGACGGATCCTTCAAATCGACCTCCTATGCGGAGATGCGTGAGCTGGTCTACCAATTTGCCGCCGGGATGATGACCATCGGGGTAAAAAAGGGTGACCGGCTGGCCCTGCTTGCCGAAGGACGCACCTGGTGGGTGGTGGCCGAAATGGGCATGTTTTACCTGGGTGCCATGGATGTGCCCCTTTCCATCCAGTTAAATGAACCTGCAGATCTCACCTTCCGCCTGAAACACTCTGGGGCAAAAATGATCGTGGTCTCATCCAGCCAGCTCAAGAAAATCGAGTCCATCAAAAGTGAACTTCCCGACCTGGAGAAGATCATACTCATGGATCCCAAAGAGAAATACGGGAAAGATGAGGTCTACATGGGCGATCTCATGGAAGACGGAAAAAAGCTGCTTGAAAAAGATTTCGATGCCTTTAAGAAGGTATATGAATCGGTCAGCCCGGACGATATCGCCAACATCTGCTACACCTCCGGAACCACTGCCGATCCCAAGGGAATCATGCTCAGTCAGCGCAATTATACCGCCAATACAGAGCAGGCGCTGACCGTGATGTCTATACCCCAGGATTACATCATGTTCCTTTTCCTCCCCTGGGACCATAGTTTTGCGCATACGGCCGGACTCTTTACCATCATGGCCACAGGGGCCAGTCTGGCTTCCCTGGAAATGGGCAAGACCGGATTTGAAACCCGAAAAAACATTTCCAAGAACATCCAGGAGATCAAGCCCAACCTGATGTTCAGCGTACCCACCATTACAAAAAATTTCAGGAACAACATTGAAAGCGGGGTCCGGGCCAAGGGCAACTTCACCTGGAAGCTTTTTAAGGCAGGGATGAAGATTGCCTATAATTACAATGGCATTGGCTGGGACCGGGGGAAAGGAATGAAGATTTTCCTGAAACCCCTGTACCTTTTGTTCGATGTGGTGGTTTTCTCCAAGGTGCGCAAGGCCATGGGAGGGAATATGGACTTTTTCATCGGAGGAGGCGCCCTTCTAGACATAGAGCTGCAGCGCTTCTTTTACGCCATTGGCATTCCCATGTACCAGGGTTACGGACTGACAGAAGCCAGTCCCATGATCTCCATCAATAGTCCGGAACGACATAAAATGGGTGCTTCAGGGAACATCCCGGAAAACCTGGAGGTGAAGATCTGCAATGAGGAAGGCATTGAAGTGCCACTTGGTGAGAAGGGGGAGATTGTGATCAGGGGCGAGAATGTGATGAAAGGATACTGGAAAAATGAAGAAGCCACCGCCGACACCATCCGGAACGAATGGCTCTATACCGGAGATATGGGCTACCTCGATGCAGATGGCTTCCTCTATGTGTTGGGAAGGTATAAAAGCCTGCTGATAGCAGATGATGGGGAAAAGTACAGTCCCGAAGGAATTGAAGAGGCATTTACCGATCAATCGGAATATGTGGAACAGTGCCTGCTGCACAACAACCAGAATCCCTATACAGTGGCCCTGGTTCATCCCAATGCTGAAGCACTGAAGAGGTTTCTGAAAAGCAAAGGCTTTGCCCCTGATTCCAAGGAAGGGATTGAGGCCTGCCTTAGCCTGTTGGATAATGAAATCCGGGAATACCGGAGCCAGGGAAAATATGGGGATATGTTTCCCCAGCGCTGGATTCCTGCCAACCTGGGGATCCTGTCCGAAGGCTTCACGGTGGAAAATAAGCTGATGAATCCCACCATGAAAGTGGTCCGGCCCAAGGTGGAAGAGCATTATCAGGAGCTATTTACTTTCCTTTACACTCCCCAATCCAAGAATGTGATCAATGAAAAGAATGTTGAAGCCCTGAAAATCCTGCTCAATGAATAGGTTTCCCACACGCTGTGTCCATTCGGGCACCATGAAAGACCATGTAAAGAAAGGGATCAACTCCCCCATTTATACCTCCACCTCCTTTGAGTTTATCGATCAGGAGGATACTATCTAT
>SPBY01000049.1 GCA_004525825.1 Bacteroidia bacterium | reverse complement strand
TAAGCCCGTTTGTCTTTTTCATCATATAGAATTTTGTATCCATTGAACAGTTTGCTTAATTCCTTCTTCTGCATTTCGGGCTTCATACCCAAGGTCTGCAGTGGCCTTTTGCGAAGAGACAATCCAGTGGTGACTGAATTTACGGACCAGATTGGGTACAATCAGGGGAGGCCGGCCTGAAATAGCGGAGATTCCCTTCATGGTAAATGCAACGGCAAGCATGATCCATAGGGGAACCTTAAAAAGTCTGTTTCTCACTCCACTGGCTTTCCTGGTGAATTGGAACAGCTGCATGTAGCTGATGTTCTCTCCGCCCAGCACATACCTTTCCCCAGCTTTCCCCTTTTCCATGGCCAGCAGGTGACCACTCACCACATCCTCCACATGGACATAGTTACCCAAACTATGACCATCCCCGGGAATCAGTCGCCAGTTTCCTTCCACATACTGTTTGATCATCCGGGTTATCCCATTGGATTCACTCAGGTAGCCGGGTCCGTACACCCTGGTAGGATTGACAATCACCACCTCCGGACTTCCTTCGCTGCGTCCCGATAACTTTTGCTCCAGTTGAAATTTGGACTCTTCATACAGGGTAAAAAATGAGGAGGGAGGGGGAGTAGATTCATGGACGGGTTCTTTCTGAGAGGGTCCCAGGATCCCTGCAGTGGAGGTGACCACCACACGAGCTGTACCTATTTTACGGGCAGCTTCAATCACATTCAAGGCTCCATCCACATTGAGTCTGAATATCCGGGAGGGGTCTTTGGACCACACTCCGGCAAAGGCCGCTGTGTGGTAGGCTGCATCGCAAGCATTCATGGCATATGCCAGGGAATCTGTATCCAGGATATCTCCTTTGAAAAGTATGACCCCAGGAATCCGGATCAAATCCGCCTTTGCTTCGGAGCGGTATAGGGCATGGACCGTGTCTCCCTGGTTCACCAAGCGTTTTACCAGTTGTATTCCAATAAATCCTGTGGCACCTGAGACAAAGACCTTCATTTCATCTGGATAATGTGATTTTCATATCAGGGTGGGCCTGAATGGAAAGCCACTCATTGCTTAATGCCATGATGGAATGCAGGATCACTGCACTCCATATGTTGCCGGTGACCAGGGTCAGGTAGCAGAGCACGATTCCAACGGGAATGGAACCATAAGTTTCGCCCGGGCCCTTGTATAAATGGGCAAGGGCATATAGTGCAACATTCAGGGCAAAAGCGGGAATGGTATGCATCAGGTCCAGGGAAGCGTGCAGCAGAAAACCCCTGAACAGAAATTCATACCCGATCAGAAATGCGATCCAGGTGATGGCACTGATAAACAGGGTTCGTGGAGTCCACTGTTTTATCCTGATTTGCGGATACATGGCCAAATTTTGCGGCGTTCTTGCTGAAAAACTTCCAATCCCCAGAATAACAGGCACCAGGAGGTAGGTCCACCAGGGGGGTGGGGCACTGAACGAAAATCCCAGTCCGTAATCTTTCAGCGTAACACCGGGAATTATCAAAATGATTATAGCCGAGACGATCCCCAGGAAAAGAACGCCCAGCAGGCGCTGAAGAACAACCCTGTTACCCGGGCCATCGAATCCTTTCACAAGGATGCCAATTCTGCCCATAAAGGTAGAGCTGTGTGAGAGAAAGTAATAGGCGGCAAAACCTATCGCACACCAGGAAGTAGCCAGTACAAATCCAAGCTCTCCATGGCTTAGTGGATTGCCCGTCATGGTTCTTTATTAGTTGGCATCCGGGTTGTTCACCATGTCGTTGACCAGTTCCGTAACACTTCGGAAATCGATTTTACCGGTCCCCATCATAGGAAGATCCTCAATTACGAAAAACTGCCTTGGAAGAGCTATGTTAGGCAGCTCCTTTCCCATGCTTCTTAGAATGGCTACCTTATTGATCTCCTGGGTTACGGCTGCTACAATGGTAGCACCTTTTACTTCATCCGGGATCTCCACCACGCAGCATTTGACCCCTTCGGGCAGGTGTTGCTCCATCACATTTTCCACCCTTACCAGTGACACCATTTCACCCCCGATTTTCACAAAGCGCTTGAAACGGCCCGCGTGCCACAGGTAGCCGTCCTCGTCCATGTATCCCATGTCTCCGGTGTTGTACCACCCGTCTACAATGCTTTCGGCAGTCAGCTCCGGGGCGCCCAGGTAACCCTTCATTACCAGATCCCCTTTGACCAGAATTTTTCCTACCTCGCCAGTTTTGCACACCTCGCCGGTATCCAGATGATCGATCCTTACTTGTACATTGGGAATCACTTTTCCAATACTTCCAGGACGATTAAATTCCAGAGAGTTAACAGATACCACAGGAGATGTCTCAGTGGCGCCATAACCCTCCAGCAATGTAACCCCGTGCTTCTTCTTATATCCATCACGCAGCGCATCGGGACATTTATCGGCCCCTGCCACCATAAGCCGGATACTTTTAAAGTCACCCGGCTCCGATTTCTGCAGGTAACCCCAGAAGAAACTGGGAGTCCCTACCATGATCGTGGGTTTCTCCTCCCGGGCGATGTTACAGATGGTCTGAAATTCGGTGGGGTTGGAATAGGCAACCATGGTGAGCCCTTTCAAAAACGATACCCACAGGTTGACGGTGAGACCGAAAATATGAAAGAAAACCAGGTTGGCCAGCAGGATATCTTCTTCTTTAATATCCACATAATCGCAAAAATTCGCAATGTTGGAAGCAAGGTTTTTGTGGGTCAGCTGAACCACCTCAGGATCCTTCTCACTGCCGCTGGTAAAGAGGATGGCGGCATTGTCGTTTTCGTCTCCCTTGTGTATGCTGTTGAGGAGCATTCCCGTGGGAAGTTTGGTTCTTAAAGCTGCTTTCAGTTTGTCGCCCGTTGTGACACCCTTCATAATGTCTTCGATCATGACCATTCCATCCATGACCGGACATCCAATTTTATCAAGCAGGGCCTTGGAGGCAATGATGGTCTTGAAATTGCACTTTTCCTGAGCATACAATGCATTCTGTTCGGCCCCTGTGGAGTAATTGATCATTACAGGAACCCTGCCGCTCATCAGTGCTCCTACCGTGGCAAGTGCACAGCCGGCCGAAGTGGGAATCATAATTCCAATATATCCCTTATCGTATTGGGCGAATTTCTTAGCAAGGATCAGTGCCCCGATCAGAGCCCTTCCATAGGGAACATCGCTTTTGGTGGTCTTATCCTTGATGGCTATTTTTTTACTGAGCCTCTTGGCATTCCTTACAAACTCTTGATGTAGCAGCATTTTAATGTGGATTTAGTTGAAAAAGGGTATTTTAGTCGAGTAAATATAAGAATTTGACCGAATCTTGTATATGCCTCACATACGAATTGCCTGCCTACTGATACTTTGGGTGTAACAAGTAGGACAATTATCGAATGCCCAGGCCCAGGTAACTATTTCCGGCAGGGTTACTGATGCCGGCTCAGATGAGCCCTTGGTAGCAGTGAACATCAGTGCTGACAGGCGCTCAGGTACCGCCAGCGATCAGAATGGGGAGTTTTCACTATCACTGGATCCCGGAGAACACATCATCAAGTTTTATTATGTGGGTTATGCTGATCAGCAAAAAGAACTTACTCTGAGGGCTGGCGATAACATCCGTTTCGAAATCCAGATGGAGCAAAGCAGCGAGATGCTGGATGAAGTGGTGATAAGTGCCGGGAAGTACGAGCAAAAATTATCGGAGGTAACCGTTTCAATGGAGGTGATCAAAGCCCGCCAATTATCAAATCAGAACATTGTTTCGCTGGATCAGATCCTTGAAAAGACCTCCGGAATCAGCATCCTGGACGGACAGCCCAGCATCAGGGGAGGAAGCGGTTACAGCTATGGGGCGGGAAGCAGGGTCATGATGCTGGTGGATGATCTGCCCATGATCTCGGCCGATGCGGGGGATATCAAATGGAACTATCTGCCAGTGGAGAATGTGAACCAGGTGGAGGTGATCAAAGGGGCATCCTCGGTATTGTATGGCTCCTCGGCACTGAACGGAGTGGTCAACCTGCGTACACGTTTTCCGGGCAATGAGCCCAGCACTGAAATCACCTTGTTTGGCGGTGCAACCATGAATCCGCCGCGCCGTGAGCTCATCTGGAGGGACGGTCGACCATTGAATGCGGGAGCATCCTTCTCTCATCTGCGAAAGATCGGGAACCTGGATCTCTCACTGGGAGGGAACTATTTCAAAGATGAAGGATACAGGGAGGGGAATTACGAAAACAGGATCAGGGGAAATTTGGGACTCAGATATCGCTTCAAAAAGGTCCAGGGGCTAAGCCTTGGATTGGCTGCCAGTGCCATGTATGTGGACCAGGGGGACTTCCTTCTCTGGCAGAATGCTGACTCTGGTGCATACCGGCAGAATCCTGAGTCCTTGACGCCAATGACCGGGCACAGGTTTAACATGGATCCATCTGTGGAGTATTCAAGCAGAAGAGGGGATAAACACTCTTTGAAAACCCGGTTATACAGTGTAAAGAACTCCACTGTGAATGCCGACCAGAACAGTGCTTCAAAATTGTGGTACGCAGAATACCGCTATTTGAAAAGGTTCCGTTCACGTACTTATTGGACCAGTGGTATCTCTTTTTCAAAGAATAACATCATCGCCAACCTTTATGAGAATCACAGGGGTTCAAATGCATCCATCTATTCCCAGGTAGATGCGAATCTATTGAAAAAACTGAAGATCTCCTCGGGTATACGCTGGGAACTCAATGCACTGGACGGCGATCTCTACTATTCTATCCCGGTTGTGAGAGCAGGCTTAAATTACCAGGCAGGAGATGCTACCTTCCTGAGGGCTTCCCTGGGACAGGGCTACCGTTTTCCTTCGGTGGCCGAGAAGTATACCGAAACAGCCATAGGCGCATTGAAGATATTTCCCAATCCTGATTTGGAGCCGGAGCGGGGCTGGTCGGCCGAACTGGGAGTGAAACAGGGTCTTGGCCTGGGGAGTTGGACAGGATTTGGTGATCTGGCCCTTTTCTGGACGGAATATAGCAATATGATAGAGTTCACCTTTGGAGTATATCCCCCCAATCCGGACGACATTCCCACTTTCGATGATGTGGGCTTCAAAGCGCTAAACATAGGTACAGCACGTATCAATGGAGTAGAAGGAACTCTATCGGCTGCGGGGAAGGCCGGACCTGTAGGACTTCAGCTTTCCGGTGGCTATACTTTTATGAATCCGGTGGACCCGTCACTCCTGGATTCCGCAGAGATTGTGGAAGAGGAGGGACATGTATTGAAATACCGGCGTCGTCATTTGCTGAAGGGAGATCTGGAGGCCAGCGTATGGAAGATCTTTGCCGGCATCAATCTGCAATACAATTCCAGGATGATTAATGTGGATGAAGTATTCCTGGATCCCTTAATAGGGAACCTGCTCCTGCCGGGATTTCCTCAATACTGGGAGGATCATGCCACTGCCTATACAATGATCGATTTCAGGCTTGGCTGGAACATCACTGAGATGATCAGGGTTACGGCCATCCTGAGGAATGCATTCAATGTGGAATACCTTGGACGCCCGGGTGATATTGGTCAGCCGCGTAACATCACTGTGCAGTTGCGCCTGGATCTCTGATCCAAGGGAATTCCTATCTGGATTTCACCAACTTTCCAGAAACAGAAGTTTCACTGTAAGCCACCCTGTAGAAATAGGTGCCGGGTTGCAATCCTTTGCCATCGAATCTGAAGCTGTGTTCTCCGGGTGGGACCACCTCCGACTCGTGGTGCACCAGCACACCCAGAACATTGTAGACATTCAATTCAATCCTGTCATTGTACGGCACGTAGTAATCCAAGCGGGTAAGTTCTGAGAAGGGATTGGGTACATTCTGGAACACCTGGAATCCGGAACCCTTTTCCGGATCAATCCCGAGGGTTTCCTCAATAGTGATTACAATCGAGGTATCATCCACCACTGGGACTTCAATCCCTCCTAAGAAATCAACCATGGCTGTAATGTAAATAGCCAATGTATCTTTTCCCGCCTCTGTGGGAGTTCCGTTTAGCTGAATGCAATATGCCGTGCCCGGATAAAATATATCCGCATTTGGAGTGTAATCGATACCGGCTGGCATATTTTCTACCGAGTCTATCTTTATGTAGAGAATGGTCACTACTCCTAAATCCGCAACTGCAAAAGTGCCAGGGGGAATCACGGTAACGGTCTCATCGTAGAGAACATTGATTGCCCCTTTGGGCAGGTCCAGGGGACAAAACTGCCCAGGTTTATCATCATTATCCACACAGGCAGGATCGGGAGTACATTGGCCGTAAAGCGCTGAACCTGTTATCATTCCTACGGCAAGAAGGGCCAGAATTTTTGCTTTATTTTTCATAAAGTTGAGTTTATTCTGTTATACCTTCCGACGTTAGGGCATTAGGCCGGAAGGGGCTATTTTGATTTGATGAACTTCCCGGTATAGAGCCGTTTGCTGTCAGAGACTCTGTAAAAGTAGGTGCCGGGAAGCAACATAGTGCCGTTAAAATCAAAGCGATGTTCACCAGGTGAAGCACTCTGTGATTCTTCATGCATCAGTTCGCCCAGAATATTATACACCTGTAGCTTGATCCGGTCATCGTAGGGTGTATAGAAACCCATCTGGGTAAACTCAGAGAATGGATTGGGAGCCAAGGGAAGCACCTGGAACTCGTCCAGCTGCTGAGGTTCGATCCCGGAAGGTGAATGTACTGTGATGACCACCGAGGTATCGTCAACATAGGGTCCCAATTCCAATTGACTGCCTCCATCGGGTGTGGCAAAAGCCCTCAGGTAAATCTCCACCGGAAAGGTGCCTGGTTCGGTAGGAGTTCCTGCAAGCTGCGCACAATAAGCTTTCCCGGTTGCATATCCGGTGGAATTGCTTGAATAAACCATTCCGGGAGGAATGTTTTTTACCGAATCGACCGCCACACTGTCGAGGGTATAGACGGTGCCCAGCACATCATATTCCAGGGCGGGCAGGATAAAGGTCAATACCTGGTTATAGGGATCATCAAGTACCACCGGGGGAAACACTTCAGGACAATACTGCCCCGGCTCACCAATATCCTCACAAGCTGGATCCGGTGTGCACTGGCCGGAAAGCTGAACGGTGTTTATCAGGGCAAAAAAGACGGAAAAAATCAGGAGTAGAGTTCTATTCATAGCAGTGCATTTTGGTCTTTAACAAATATACGAGTATTTGAGAGCAAATACAATTTAGTATTAACACTTTTAATTTAATGTCATTCTAAAAGCAAATTCCATATCTTTGCCTTTTCCTTCAAACTAAACACTTAAAGATTAAGGTTATGAGTAATATTTTTGGACTGTTCTGGTTGCTCCCGCTGGCTGCAATTGTAGCATTGGTTTTTGCCTGGCTGTTCTTCAAAAACATGATGAAGAATTCCGAAGGAACCGACCGGATGAAAGAGATTGCACAATACGTACGCGAAGGTGCCATGGCTTACCTGAGACGCCAGTACCGTGTTGTGGGAATGGTTTTTGGCGTTTTGCTTATTATACTGATCGTTCTGGCCTACCTGGGCGTTCAAAATCCCTTTGTCCCGGTGGCCTTCCTAACGGGTGGTTTCTTCTCCGGACTCTGCGGATTCCTGGGAATGAAAACCGCTACCTTTGCCTCTGCAAGGACGGCACAGGGTGCTTCACAATCCCTGAATAAGGGTCTGCAGGTGGCTTTCCGGAGCGGTGCTGTGATGGGACTGGTGGTTGTGGGCTTCGGACTGCTGGATATCACCGGCTGGTTCTGGACACTGAATAAATTTATCTTCAGCCCCGAACACATGGAGCACGGTCTTCAGTGGCTGGGATTGACATTCGTTCATGAGGGAACCACCGAAAAGCAAAAGCTTGTGGAGATTACCGCCGTGATGCTTACCTTCGGCATGGGTGCATCTACCCAGGCTCTCTTCGCCCGTGTAGGTGGTGGAATTTACACCAAAGCTGCCGATGTGGGTGCTGACCTGGTAGGTAAAGTGGAAGCTGGTATCCCTGAAGATGATCCCCGCAATCCCGCTACCATTGCCGATAACGTAGGTGATAACGTAGGTGACGTAGCCGGTATGGGTGCGGACCTGTATGAATCCTACGCAGGTTCCATATTGGCAACCGCCGCCCTGGGTGCTGCTTTACCCGGGCTCTCGGGAGTTGACCAGGGCATGGCCGTTGTGGCGCCCATGATCGTAGCAGGTATTGGCATCATTCTTTCCATCGCCGGTATATTTATGGTCAGGGCAAAAGAGTCAGCCACTCAAAAGAACCTTCTCAATGCATTGCTGCTTGGAACAGGTGGCAGTTCAATCCTGATACTTATTGCCATGGCCGTTATGGCCTCACAGGGCTGGGTAAGCTGGGGCATCTTTGGTGCTGTGGTTGCGGGTCTTACCGCCGGTGTGATTATCGGTCAGGGAACAGAACTCTTTACCTCTGATGAGTACAAAGCTACCAAGGGTATTGCCGCACAAACTCAACAGGGAGCCGCTACCACCATCATTGATGGAATAGCCGTGGGTATGTACTCCACATGGATTCCCGTGGTAACCATTGTATTGGGTATTATTGCTGCTTTCGGATTCTCCGGTGGATTTACTGAATTTGCCAAAGGTGTTTATGGAATTGGTTTTGCTGCCGTAGGGATGCTTTCCACACTGGGGATTACCCTGGCCACCGATGCATTTGGACCCATTGCCGACAATGCTGGTGGAAACGCCGAAATGGCTAAGCTTCCCGCAGAAGTTCGCGAACGGACCGATGCACTGGATATGCTTGGAAATACCACAGCAGCCACCGGTAAAGGTTTTGCCATTGGTTCAGCTGCTCTTACCGCCATGGCCCTTATGGCCGCTTATATGGAAGAGGTCAGGCTCTGGCTGGGAAAAATGGCCGACAAGTCCATTGAAGGCTTCAGGCAGGTTGGAGAAACCATCTTTTACACTGATCATGCTCCGGCCGCCGCCGACGGACTTAATGTGGTTCAGCTGAGTCAGGCAACCATTCATGATTTTGTAGGGGCTTATGACCTCTCTATATTCAATCCCATGTTGCTGGGCGGTATCTTTTTGGGTGCCATGATGGCCTTTGTATTCTGTGCCATGACCATGAAAGCTGTGGGTCGTGCTGCCGGTGCCATGGTG
Organism: Bacteroidia bacterium; assembly: GCA_004525825.1. GTDB lineage: Bacteria > Bacteroidota > Bacteroidia > Bacteroidales. Next base: position 2,089 of record SPBY01000049.1, on the reverse strand, counting down.
GATGAGGTGCGCAGGCAGTTCCGAGAGATTCCAGGCATCATGGAGGGTAAAGCCACTCCTGAGTATGCCAAGTGTGTGGAGATTTCCACCAAAGGGGCACAAAAGGAAATGCTTCTTCCCTCCCTGCTGGCCATCGCTGTTCCGATTACCATCGGCCTGCTTCTTGGAGTAGCCGGTGTAATTGGATTGCTGGTGGGTGGACTGACCACCGGTTTCACCCTGGCAGTGATGCTGAACAATGCAGGAGGTGCCTGGGACAATGCTAAGAAGTACATTGAAAAAGGAAACTATGGAGGAAAAGGCAGCGAATCTCACAAGGCAGCTGTTGTGGGCGATACAGTAGGTGATCCTTTCAAGGATACTTCAGGACCTTCCTTGAACATCCTGATCAAACTGATGACCATGGTTTCTGTAGTGATGGCAGGTCTGACAGTGGCCTTTGGCCTTTTCAGCTAGTCAGAAAGATTACCAATATTTAAAGGAGGGTGTCTCAAAAGGGCACCCTCATTTATTTATTCTCAGGATTACAATTCGTAACGTGCTTATTTACTGCGTAAAAAATGCCAGGTACTGTTATAAATTCCAAATGAATTTGGATCTATTTTCGTAATTTTGATTACACAAAGGAGATCTCTAATCTTTTAGGTTGGAGATCATCCTGTGCAGGCAGGTTGGTTAATCCCCTGCCTGCTTTGCTTTTAATTGGGTTTGTCTTTTCATTTACCTGGTTCTGTTTCTTGGTTATTTGGGTTTGTTCGTAATCATCGATATAGACTTCATTTTTCCTCCACAGAGTGTAGGTCAGGATCAATAATCTTCTTTGAAGGGCTGTGACACCCACCATTTTACTTGGTTTGCCTTCCTTAATTCTATGGTACTTATTTCTCATATCCTCATTGTGCTGGATAGCCACCAACGCAGGAAAGTAGAGTGCTGCCCTTATCCTGGTGTTTCCCTTTTTTGATATCCTGGTTTTTCCCATGACGGTTGTTCCTGATTCCCTCCGGATAACATCTAGACCTGCAAAACTGGTTAACTGACGGATATTCTGCACATGTTCAAAACCTTGCGTTTCTGCAAGAATGATAGCAACTGTCATGAACCCAACACCTTTTATGGTCATCACATTCTTCACTTTGTGCCACAACCATACTTCTGATTGAATAAGTGTTTCAATTTCACCCTCACAGTTCTCAATCTGCTTCGCAAGAGCCTTTATCACGGATTTGTTCGATTTGATGATAAAGGGCTGAGGCTCATAACCAGATTTGACAGAATGAAGCCGATTGCTAAAAGAAGTTTTCTCTCTTACTAGTTCTGAATGCTGCCTTGTCAACTCCTTTAGGCATTTAAAGATCGGCGGCGGTGGCTGCCAAAACCTAAGTTTCCTCTCAGCACCAAGTCTTGCGATGACCTGTGCATCAACATCATCAGTGTTTGTTTTTATATTCAAGCTCTTAGCAAAATAGGTCACCTTGTTAGGCAGCAATACACATACCTGTTGCTTAAGAGCGTAAAGATGGTAAGCCAGGTTCTCATAATAATTACCTGTTGCTTCCATAACAAAAACTACTGGTGTCCCAGATAGAGTTAGCTTCCTGGTCCACTTAACAAGCTGATTGAATCCAGTCTTACCATTTTTAAACTCTCGGACTTGACTGAGTACATCATCATTAGACAAATTGCGCTGACAAACACATGCACTGAATGTCTCTTTTGAGATGTCGATCCCGATACTTTGTTGGGTAAACTCCTTCATAACAATGAGGTTTTGAGATCTGATGACCAAATTTTCTCCACCGTCTTTCCTTTTGTCTTACCCTTGCTTATCCTAATGATAGCATTAAGTACTGTCCAGACTCAAAAGAAAACAAAAATGGAAACGGATACTCCTGGCATACGATATGGCTAAAAGCCTATCAAGGTTACTTCGCTCTCGTTTCCATTGTCCAAACAGATAATTAACTAAATACAAATTAGTCAATACGATCGAAAATAGAATACCTTTTAAAAGTAAAAGGTTACTTCATTTGTAATCCTGAGAATTGGCTAAAATGATACTTTTGAGACACCCACTTTTCATGGTGCG
>SPBY01000588.1 GCA_004525825.1 Bacteroidia bacterium | reverse complement strand
TTTACGGTAAAGTCCACCTCCTGGCAACAGGCCTTGTAGTGATTCAGTACCGGAATTTTGGCAGTGCCTTCTATATTGACCGCACTCTCGGTGACCATGAAACGTTTGGTAAATACCACATCCTCCGGATTGCCGTCGCGGTAGACTAACAGCAGGTAGTTGCCCGAAATCATCAGCCGTGTATTTTCGTTGGGAATTTCCAGGCGATAGTGCAGGTAATTGAAGTAGGTAGAGAAGGAGGGGGTGCCGTTGCGGATTTCGTTTTCAGGGTAGCCTTCCACGTACTCCATCTCTGAAAGATCTGAAGGGCTCCAGTCGGCATTGCAATGGATCACTTTGTACATAAATGTGCTTTGCTCCTTGGACAAATCATCAAATTCCAGCACCAGGGGAACATCCTCTCTCAGTTTGACCACCGGGTAACTCATGGGCCAGCCCTGGCGGTATAGCTGCACGGTTTTTACGCTGTGGTCCAGCACCAATTCCCTGAGCGATCCGCGGGAATCTTCATATGGTTTCTGACAGAGGGCAGGTGTAAAACTGACCTGTGTCAGTATTATATATGTTATGAGAACGGAGGCTATTTTCATAATATCGCTGACAGATTTAGAGGCAAATTAATGCGTGCAATAACCATGCCTGTAAAAAATCAGGAGGGTGTTTGCGGGTTCGTAAATTTAGCTATTTTTGATAGATCATATTATCGATTATTATTCTGTTACAAAATAATCCATGGCTGAGGTAATCAAGATTAAAAAGGGACTGGACATCAAGATGAATGGACAGGCCGAGAAAATCTATGTGAAAGCCCCAAGGGCAAAAACGTATGCAATCAAGCCGGGGGACTGGCACGGACTTACTCCCAAGATTATCCCCATGCTCTGCGACGTAGTGAAGGTGGGGACTCCCATTTTCTATGACAAGTACCATCCGGAGGTGAAGTTCTGTTCGCCGGTGAGCGGGATCCTTTTATCCATCAACCGGGGCGATCGCAGAAGGATCATCGAGGTGGTCATTGAGGATGATGGCAAGGACACGGCTGAATCTTTTCTCCAGGCCGAACCCTCTACCCTGAAGCGTGAGCAGGTAGTAGAGAACCTGCTGGCGAGCGGACTCTGGCCTACGATTCGCCGCCGTCCTTACTCTGTTATTGCCAGATCGGACGAGGTGCCCAAGTCCATCTTTGTTTCGGCCTTTGATACGGCCCCCCTGGCCCCCGATTTTGATTTTCTGCTCAAGGACCTGGAAGAGGATTTTCAGTGGGGAGTCAATGCTTTGAAGAAGCTCACCGAAGGAAAGGTTCACCTGAACCTGGATGGTCGCTACCCTTCGGTTCGCACCCTGAACGACATCAAGGGCGCTGAGATTAACCGTTTCAAGGGCCCTCATCCCGCCGGAAACGTGGGCGTTCAGATACATAAACTGGATCCCATCAATAAGGGTGATGTGGTATGGGTGGTTCAACCGCAGGACGTGGTGGCCATCGGCCGCCTGTTCAGGACAGGTAAATATGACCCTTCCGTGGTGGTAGCCCTCACGGGAGCCCGCGTGGAGAAGCCGCAGTATTACAGGACCATTCGTGGTACTGAAGTAGCCCCCCTGCTTGAGAACCAGCTGAAAGCGGGCGACAACCGCGTGATCAGCGGAAATGTGCTAAACGGAAAGCAGATTGATGCGGAAAAAGGCTATCTGGGTTTCTCCAATTCTCAGATTACAGTGATCCGCGAAGGTAACTACCATGAGTTGTTTGGCTGGATGATGCCGGGATTTAAAAAGATGTCAGTTTCCAGGTCCTTTGCTTCTACCTGGCTGACGCCCAATAAGAAGTTCGACATGGATACCAACTACCATGGTGGGGAAAGGGCTTTTGTGATGACGGGTGAATACGAGAAGGTATTGCCCATGGATATTTATCCCATGCAGTTGCTCAAGTCCATCCTGGTGAATGACATTGATAAGATGGAGCAGCTGGGCATTTATGAGATCGACGAGGAGGACATGGCCCTCTGCGAATTTGTCTGCACCTCCAAGACCCCGGTCACCAGGATTGTGAGGAATGGTCTGAGCGCCCTGCGGAAAGAAATGGAAGATTAAACTTATACCAATAGATACCTATGAGTTCTTTACGACGATTTGTAGATAAGATCAAGCCCCCGTTTGAAAAGGGGGGGAAGCTTCACATGTTCCTGGCCGGATTTGAAGCCATCGAGACCTTTCTCTTTGTGCCAAGCAGGACCACCAGGGGAGGGGTTCATATTCGCGACGCCAACGATATGAAGAGAGCCCTGATCATTGTTATATTTGCCATGGTGCCGGCATTGTTGTTTGGCATCTGGAACACAGGTTTCCATCATTTCCAGGCCCTGGGAGTGGATGCAGATTTCTGGCAGATGGTCTGGTTCGGCTTCCTGAAAATACTGCCCATCATCATTGTTAGTTACGTAGTGGGACTGGGCATCGAGATTGCCTTTGCACAGATGCGTAACGAAGAGGTGGCCGAAGGCTACTTCGTATCCGGAATGCTGATCCCCCTGGTGATGCCTGCCGATGTACCCCTGTGGATGGTAGCCGTGGCTACTGTCTTTGCCGTGGTGATCGGGAAAGAGGTATTCGGGGGAACCGGAATGAATATTCTGAATCCTGCCCTGGTGGCCAGGGCCTTTCTGTTCTTTGCCTATCCCAGCCA
>SPBY01000570.1 GCA_004525825.1 Bacteroidia bacterium | reverse complement strand
TAATCTCGAAGCTCATATTTAATATCTTTTTCAGTTAGAATGCAAATTTAAGGATAGTTTTTATTGAAGAAAGCCAAAGTCCGATCTTTATGATCAACAAAAAAGGCTGTTCGCGTTGCGGACAGCCTTTTTTAATGAGTTATGGCTTCTGCTTACTCAATATCGAGCAGTTCAACTTTAAAAATAAGTGTCGAATTGCCAGGAATTGGGCCAGTTCCCCTGGGTCCATATCCCAGGTTGGATGGAAGATAGAACATGTATGTGGATCCAAGTGGCATCAGCTGAAGGCCTTCGGTCCATCCCCTGATCACCTCATTAAGTGAGAATGAAATAGTGTCGCCAGTATCGAAGTTACCGTCGAATACGGTTCCGTCAAGCAAGGTGCCTTCATAGAAAACAAAAACTGTAGATGTCACAGAGGGCATGGGTCCGTCCCCCTGGGTAATGATTTCATATTGTAAACCAGACTCGGTAGTGATTACGCCATCCCTTTTTCCATTCTCCTCAAGGAAAGCAATTCCTTCTTCCATGGTTTTCATGGCCTCCTCTTCGGCCTTCTGGGCTTCTTGATCTGAAATGGTAGATAAAAGATCTTGAAAAATAGCATTGGCTGTCATCGGATCGTAGGAGGAGCTGTCTTTTATTACATGCACAATTCCTGAAGCAAGAAGGTCAGCATCGATTTCCCATGGAGCCTGTTCTGTACTATAGCCCCAGTTTAGGCCCAGGAAATAGTTTAATGAGTCGTCCTTGGTCTTCAGGGCGATCTGTGATTCCGACTTGATACCGCTGGATGTTCCGGTTCCAATAAAATATCCTATTGCCATGGCTGCAACTGCCACCACAATAAGTGTGATAATTAGTTTGTTATTCATGTGAGTTCTTTTTTAGAAGATATTGACTGCGAAGATAGAAGAATATTATATACCACACAATTATATTCTTACGGCCCTGATCATCTCTCTTTTGCCAGGGGGGCCAGGGACTTTTTCAATGTTGAATCCACAGGAAATCAATGTTCTGCGTACTACTCCCTTCGACGAGTATGTTACTAGTACGACATCCCGAAGGGTGGATCTCTGTATGGCTGAAAATACCCCTTTTGACCATAGTTCCGGTTGTTTGTCTGGCGAGAAGGCATCAAAGTAGATAAGGTCGAAGTAGCCGGGAGGATTCATAGACCTGAAATCGGCCTTCTCTTTGAAGAGGGTAAAACGATCTGATAGTTGAACAGGTCTTTCCCATTCAGCATCGTGCATCAGATTCAGGAAGCCTTTGGGTACTCCATCAATGAGCTCTTCGAAATTGAGTTGTGCATATTCTGCTCTGGTCAGAGGGTATTTTTCAACGGCGTGGTAATGTACCAGCAAGTTATTCTGCTTAACGAATCGCATGGTCAGGAGCGCATTGAGACCTGTCCCAAATCCTATTTCGAGTATTCTCAGGGTGGGTTTAGAGAGGGTCTGCAAACCCTGTTTGATAAAGACATGCATCGATTCCTGCAACGCGCCGTGGGAGGAATGGTACGGTTCGTCCAGTTGGTCCACATATAGGGTATGGGACCCATCATCAGTCAGACGGAGGGATCTCTCCATGTGGTAAAAATACTCAATGTTTATAAACACTCTGTTTAATCCTATGAAATCGTATTATACTTGTAAGTGATGAGAACCAGGTTCTATATTGAGAAGCGGAATGATGATTCGGGTAAATTGCTGCTTGAGATGAGACCGGTTTTCATGAGTGTCACCTTCGGGGGGAAGCGGGTAATCTTTGGAACAGGTATCAAAACCGATATCAACAGTTGGGATCCGGATCTGCAACAGGTGAAGTTAACTTATCCGGATTCTAAGGGCTATAATAACTGGCTGTCAACACTTCACGAAACCGCGGAAAGAGCCATGAATGCTCTGCAAAACTCAGGAAATGAAGTGAGTACTGAAAGTTTTCGTGCCCTTTTTCATAAGCTGAAACCTGATTACTCAAGCGGCTTCTTTGATATTTTCTTCCAATTCATGGAATCAGGAATGTCCCGTTGGAGTAATAGCACCTATCGCAAGGTGAGGACCATATTTAATCTGCTTCGTGATTTTGAGGATCAAACAAACTTCCAGTTCTCCTTTGATGGGATGGATGCACAATTCCTGGAGAGCTTTACAGCCTTCTGCGCTCAAAAGGCCTATAAGAATTCAACCACCTACAAAGCCGTCAGTATACTGGTCTGGTTCCTCAACTGGGCCAGCGACCAAAGGTTCAATGTCTACAGGGAGTACAGGCAGTTTTATAAGCTGATGGAACCTCTTCAGGAATCCATACGGACCATGCTCTCATTAAAGTGGGAAGAACTGATCAGACTGAGGGATCATAAGCCTGAAGCGCGTATGATGGAAAGAGCAAGGGATCTGTTCTGCTTCATGTGTTTCACCGGTGTAAGATTTTCAGAGCTTCAGCTATTAAAAAAGGAGGATTTAATCACTGAAGAAGTTATTATCAGGAAACAGGGTGGGCGGGTGAGAAGAGTTCCCTTAAATAAGTATGGCCGGGAGATCTACCGGGCTTACGAGAACAAGTTTTACCTGAACAATACTGCATTCCCTTCCATGAGCATAATTACCATGAACAAGTACCTGAGAATGCTGGGGAAGGAGTCGGGACTGAACAGGGCGGTCCCCTCAAGCCTTGAGGGTGGCGATAGGGTAGCTCTTCATACACGCTTAACGGCCGGAATAGCTGTGAATACCTTTATTGCCAATGCCCTGGAGTTGGACGTGCCAGCAGAAATAATTGTGGAATATACCGGGGTCCGGAACGATAGCCGAGTGCGACG
>SPBY01000209.1 GCA_004525825.1 Bacteroidia bacterium | reverse complement strand
CTCCACTTCTCCGATCTCCTCCAGGTCCTCAAACACATCCCATGTGATGGTATAATTGCTCCTGCCTCCCCGGATATTCTCGCCCACATCCCCGATGACTGTGATCGGTTCAAAGCGCCTTCCCACGTCAATGGAGCAGCTAAGTCGTACATTGAAGGTCTGCATATCGGTCGATCCGCCGATCCTGTAATGCACCAGGATATTCTCACCGTCCTGGTCCACACGGATGTTTTCTACTGTCTGTGCCATAGCACCCAGACTTAGAAAAATGGCAACAAGCAGGGTGATTGTTTTTTTCATAGCATAAGTTTTTGTCATTTAGACTATACGACTTTCACTGGAATTTGTTATAATACTTAAAAACATTGTTAAGATGTTCACAAAATAGTTTCTTTGTACTTCATTTTTGATAAGCATGAAAAAAGAAGGGCCCAAACTCTTGTTTTCGGATTTTCCGGAGATTACCACCTCCATGTGGGAGGAAAAGATCAAAGCGGATCTGAAAGGGGACGACTACCTGAAAAAATTGGTGTGGAAAAGCGATGAGGGCATTCCTGTGAAACCCTTTTACCGGCAGGAGGACATTGATTCTCTGGATTACCTTGAGGGGATTGGCGGCCTCAGAAATCGATCCGATGCCCCCAATGGGTGGCTCATTTGCCAGCAAGTAAGTCCGGGAAAAAAAAATCGGAAAGCCAACGAAAGAATCAAATTAGCCCTGAAAGGAGGCGTTCAGGCCATTCGCATTCAACTGGGTGAAGCCCAGCTTCCTTATATTCCCATGCTTGAAGAGCTGCTAGACGGTATTTCCCTCCAGGAAACCGAACTGCATTTCGGCGGGTGCCTGGGTGCCGATGCCCTCTATACTGCACTTAGCAAACTGGCATCCTATAAAGGAACTGAACCCTCAGAATTAAAGGGATCGCTGGGAGCTGATCCACTGGGAAAAATGGCGGAAACCGGGATCCCTGTCGCTAGTTTTGAAAATCTGGGCAAGCTTGTGAAGCAGGTGAAAGAGTCCTCCCCCGAAATGAAGGTCGTCGAGGTCCATGGATCACTGATTCAAAACGCCAGCACCAACCTGGTGGAAGAATTGGCTTTTTCCATGGCCATGGCTAGTGAATACATGGCGATTCTCACTGAGAAAGGAATCGATCCCTTTACCGCCCAGGAGGCACTCCTGCTGTACCTTGGCGCCGGCCCCAATTACTTTATGGAAATTGCCAAGTTAAGGGCTGCCCGTATCCTGTGGGCGAAAATCGCAGAGGCTTATGGTGTAGAGACTTCCAGGGCACGCATCTACATCCACTCAGTGTCTTCGCAATGGAACATGACCCTTTACGATCCGCACGTAAATATGCTTCGCGGTACCACTGAGGCCATGTCGTCCATTCTTGGCGGAGCTGATTTGGTGAATGTGCTACCTTATGATTATCCCAATGGGAAAGGCAGTAAATTATCCGATCGCATAGCCAGGAATGTGCAAATCATACTTCGTGAAGAGGCCTATTTTGACCAGGTAGGAGATCCGGCCTCTGGCTCCTACTATATTGAGAGTCTGACCGATTCCATGGCAGAGAAAGCCTGGGACCTCTTCTGCGAAGTGGAGTCCAGGGGAGGATTCAGAAAGGCTTTCGCACTCGGGTGGATCCAGGAGAAGGTAGAGTTTTCACGCAAGCTTAAGATTGATCGGGCCGCATCAGGTATGGGAAGAATTCTGGGGACCAATGCCTACCCTAATTTCCATGAACTGAACCTTCACCAGCTGATAAATGCTCCCAAAAAGGACCTATCGGATACTGCAGGTTCGACCTTCAGACCACTCCAAACTTTCCGGCTATCCTCTCCATTTGAAAAACTCCGTTTAGATACAGAACGAAGCGCTAAAAGACCCAGGGTGCTGCTGCTCAAATATGGAAATCCGGGATGGATGATCGCCAGAGCCACCTTTGCGGGGAACTTCTTCGCCTGTGTAGGATACGAGATTGTGGACCATAGCCCTTTTGAAAATGTGGAGGAGGGCATTAAATTCGCCATCTCCGGAGCTTTCGACATAGTGGTCCTCTGCAGTTCGGACGATGTCTACAGAGAGACTGCCTCAGCTGTGCATGAAGCACTTTCTGGTTTATCCATTGTCGTGATAGCAGGTTACCCTGCCGAAATCATCGAGGAATTGAAGAAGGCAGGACTCGAGCATTTCATCCATAGGAATTGCAACGTGCTCCAGACTTTGACCAGCTTCAACAAGCTGCTCCTTTAGACTTTTATCTTTTGACTACCATGAGACCAGATTTCAGCCAAATAAACTTCCGCGATCTTAAAATCCCTTCCAGCAAAGAGTTTGTGCCTGAGTTATGGGAAACTCCGGAACATATATCCATCAAACCTGCTTACAGCAAGTCTGACCTGGAACATATGGAGCACCTGGAGTATGGGGCCGGTCTACCACCCTTTCTTCGCGGTCCCTACTCGGCCATGTACGCCTTGCGGCCCTGGACCATCCGGCAATATGCCGGTTTCTCCACCGCAGAGGAGTCCAACGCATTCTACCGCAGAAACCTGGCAGCCGGACAAAAAGGTTTGTCTGTGGCCTTCGACCTGGCTACTCACCGGGGTTATGATTCCGACCATGAACGGGTCGAGGGTGATGTGGGAAAGGCAGGCGTGGCCATCGATTCCATCCTGGATATGAAGTTACTCTTTGATCAGATCCCCCTGAAGGAAATGTCGGTTTCCATGACCATGAACGGAGCGGTACTTCCCATCATGGCCTTTTACATTGTGGCCGGACTGGAACAGGGGGCTTTGCTGGAAGAACTGACCGGAACCATCCAGAACGACATACTTAAGGAGTTCATGGTAAGGAACACTTACATTTATCCTCCTGCCATGTCCATGAAGATCATTGCCGACATTTTTGAGTACACCTCCCGAAAGATGCCCAAATTCAACAGCATCAGTATATCGGGCTACCATATGCAGGAGGCGGGCGCCACCGCCGATATTGAACTGGCTTATACACTGGCTGACGGATTGCAATACTTGAGAACCGGGGTGCAGGCCGGAATCGACATAGACTCATTTGCTCCCAGGCTATCCTTTTTCTGGGCCATCGGGATGAACCATTTCATGGAAATTGCCAAAATGAGAGCTGCACGCATGCTTTGGGCCAAACTGGTGAAACAATTCAATCCGAAGAATCCCAAATCCATGGCTCTCCGGACCCATTCGCAGACTTCCGGGTGGAGCCTGACCGAACAGGATCCCTTCAACAATGTGGCGAGGACCTCCATTGAAGCCATGGCTGCCGTTCTCGGTCATACCCAGTCCCTGCACACAAATGCTCTGGATGAGGCCATAGCCCTTCCTACAGACTTTTCGGCCCGCATTGCCAGAAACACCCAGTTGCATCTACAGGAAGAAACCGAGATCTGCCGCTCTCTCGATCCTTGGGCCGGATCCTATTACGTGGAAACCCTGACCCATGAGATTGCACAAAGGGCCTGGGAACACATTGAAGAAATTGAAGAACTGGGAGGAATGGCCGCTGCCATTGAAACCGGAATTCCTAAAATGCGCATCGAAGAGGCTGCCGCCAGGAAACAGGCAAGGATAGACAGTGGAAAAGACATCATCGTCGGAGTAAACCAATATCGCCTGGAAAAGGAGGATCCCATAGACATACTTACTGTGGACAATACAGCGGTGCGTCTTTCCCAGCTTGACCGGCTGGTACTACTAAAGAAGGACAGAGATCCAAGGAAAGTGGACTCTTCGCTGAGAGCCTTAACAGATTGTGCTAAAAGCGGTAATGGGAATTTACTTGAACTTTCCATCGAAGCAGCGAAGAACCGGGCTACTCTGGGCGAGATTTCCTTAGCCATCGAAGCGGTATCGGGCAGGTACAAGGCTGTTATCCGCTCCATCTCCGGGGTATATTCCTCTGAATCGGGACAAGACAAGGCCTTCGGGGAAGCCTGTGAACTGGCCCGGGAATTTGCCGCCAGAGAGGGACGTCAACCCAGGATCATGATAGCCAAAATGGGACAGGATGGTCACGACCGCGGAGCCAAAGTGGTCAGCACAGGGTATGCTGATATGGGATTTGATGTGGATATCGGGCCTTTATTTCAGACCCCTGGTGAGGCTGCCAGACAGGCCGTAGAGAATGATGTGCATTTATTGGGGGTATCCTCCCTGGCAGGTGGACACAAGACTTTGGTGCCACAGGTGATCGAAGAACTCAAAAAGCTGGGGCGCGAAGATATCATGGTCATTGTCGGAGGAGTAATCCCGGCCCAGGACTATGAATACCTTTATAAATCAGGTGTGATGGCCATATTCGGGCCCGGCAGCAAGATATCTGAAGCAGGCAGGCAAATACTTAAAGTACTACTTGAGACTTACGAATAGTATACACTCTCTTTGAGGGTGTCATGAAACAGAATTAGCCTGGATCCACGCTCCATCTGTTCTAGAAATTTTTGCTTCTCGCGGATCACCATTTCCGGATCCAGGTCATACCCACAATAAAGCTCTGGTTCCAGGAATACTTCCATGGGGATCAGGTCCGTCACGAAATAGATCCTACCCTCCCCTGTATTTAATTCCGGCACCACCATTCCCCGGGTATGCCCGTTATACACTGTGAACTTCATCCATTCAGGTTCCCAATCTTCGAGCCAGTGAATCTCATTCAGGCGTTTAAAGAAGACAGCACTGAATGTGTTGGCTTCCACCCTGTCGGGATTTAAGGAATATTGATAGTGTTCTTTCAGAACATGGTACCTGGCATTGGGAAAGCGCTTTACTATGTTCCCGGGTATCCGTTTAAAAGCCCCGCTGCCATGGTCAAAGTGAAGGTGAGTGAATACTACATCGGTGATCTCCTCCACTCTTACTCCTGCCGCCTGCAAGACTTGCGCCAAAGGCATCGACATTTCAAAACCATATTCTTCGCGCAGCCTGGCCGGCAGAAAATCTGCCGCCCCAGGATCAATTAATACAACATGCTCATCCTCTTTCACCAGAAGAGCATTCATGTTTAAACGCATATATCCTTCCTGATCCACCGGATAATTGGTCGCGATCTGCTCCCTGGTCCACGGCTTGATCATCTCTACAGCCTTTACCTTCAACAATCCACAGTGTATTATATGAGTTTCCATAGGCCTCAAATGTATGAAACTACCAGACCCTCACAAGCATGGAAAATAATTTTTCGCATTTCTTTGGGGAAAATGAAATTTGATATTAGTTTTGCACTCCGATTGAAGTTCAATCGAAAGTTCTAAATAATACGGTCCGTTCGTCTAGGGGTTAGGACGCCAGGTTTTCATCCTGGTAACAGGGGTTCGATTCCCCTACGGACTGCATACAAAGAGGCGCATTCACCTATATTTAAAGGGTTTGCGCCTTTTTTCATTTAAGCTGCGAAAACATAGAGAAAACAATTCTTCGATTTACTCTTACTAATTTACTGAGCTCAAATAAGCCCCATCTAAGATAGTGAATTCCATTTATACTCTGATATAGAGCGTGTTGAGATCGATTGAGTATGGGCTTTATATAAAGTCGCCTTTCAGAGTCATATTCAGTAGGTCTTACCATACCTAAATACTGGAACTTTGGGATCTGTATTTGTCAGAAGTTTCTGTTACTCCTGATTAAAGTTAGCTGTATTATCAAAATGCTACCTTGCGTATTCGAATGATTAAACGATTATACGGTAATCTCCATTAAATCCAATAAGTCATGAGTAACGCATTTCTAAGAATCAGGCAAAAATTGATTAGGGAAAGGAAGTATAGGGAGTATTTAATATTTGGTATTGGGGAAATTTTTCTGGTCATGATAGGGATTTTGTTAGCACTTCAAGTTAATAATTTGAATGAAAAAAGGAAGGAAGCTGAACAAATCAGGATATATGCCAAATCCTTAGCTCAAGAATTAGAGGATGATATCGCAATGATCAAAATAATTGAGAACAGTGCAAAGCATATCACATT
>SPBY01000369.1 GCA_004525825.1 Bacteroidia bacterium | reverse complement strand
CTCTGTGGGATAGGCCACTCCGGGAAAATCATTTTCATAAGCCAGGAGTGAAAGCATGATTTGAAAATGAAGGTGGGGTGCCCAGTTGCCATTCTCAGGGTAGTTGCCTATCCTGCTGATTTCCTTCCCTTTGCTGATTTTGTCGCCCGGTTTCCACCGCGTCACACTATCGATGCTTTGATGTCCATACAGTGTGTAGAATTCCAGGCCATCTTCCCTGTGTTTCAGAATAATCAGTCCCCCATATTCCTTGTCGCCCTCATCATTGACGGCAGTGACCAATTCGCCTTCGAAAAGAGCGTGGACGGGAGTTCCTACCGGGATCCAGAAATCGATGCCCAGGTGGACGGTCCGGCTCTCTTTCCCGCTGTTGCCCATCCTGTCGTATGCCTCCGAAGTATAGAGGGCCCGGGGTTCCAGGTAGCCCCCTGCTATGATTTTATCCGGCACTGCTGCCTGTAGCCTATCCATTTTGAATTGGAACAGCTCCAGGTCATTGGCCATATCACGATCGCCGATGAGGGTGCTTGAGACACTCAAATCCAGGGGATGAACGTTCTCTCTGCCCAGGGACGGAAACAGCGAGGCCAATTTCGCAGGATGCTTTGAAGCCCAGAGGCTGAAGGCCGCTTTCCGGAGGTGGGCAGAGTAGCCGCATGCAAAGCGGAAGCTATAGTGCGCGAAGTCTTTACGCACCTGCTTCCATTTTTCAAGCACCTCCCAGGCTGGGGCCTCACTGATCAGCAGGTATTCGTTGTCGGGCTCTGCCTGCCTGTTAAGGGCCGATTTAGTCACACTGATCAAGAGCCGCATGGCCACCAGGGGGTAAAGCACTTCCAGCTCCTCTTCCAGGAGAGGGAAGGTGCTGTGGTAGCCTTTAACCAGTGGGAGGGCAGCGCTTAAGACATCGGGTTTGTCCATCACCGCGTAGGCAATGGCAATGGCCAGATCGTTGATCACCTGGGTATGTATGGCATCGCCATAGTCGATGATGGCTTTCACCCTGGGATTTACCAATTCTTCAGAGACCACCACATTGTTGTCATTGGCGTCGTTGTGCACCACGCTTTTCCTGAGTTTGGAATAACTCTCCTGAATCTCATCGAAGAGATCCAGGAAATAGGTGGCGATATCCAGTTTATCCTTTGTGAAGAGGTGTGTGTATTCACGGGTCCATCCGGCCTGTGCCACGTCCCATTCAAAATAGCGTCGGGCCAAGGGATGTTCAAAGCCCTGAAGGGCGGTAGTAAGCCTGCCAGCCTGTTCTCCAAGGCTGAAAAGTAAGTGATCATTTATAGGGTTTACAGAGGACCAGAGTCTGCCATGCGTCCAGGTGAGCATCCGGACTTTCCTGGCATGGCCTGAGGGCTCAGTAAATTCGCTTATATAATTGCCCTGCAGATCCGCCTGTGGAACTGGAGATTCAATGTCCAAGCCGTTTTTAGCAACATATTGCAGGATCTCCTCCTGAAAACCAAGGTACTCCAGGTCCGTATCCGGCCGGCTCACCTTCAAGAGGAATCTTTCATTTTCCGAATCGATTCGGAAATTGAAATCCAGTTCTCCCGGGAGCGAAACCGCCTTTCCTGGTATTCCAAATAGATCTGAGGCGATGAGTGCCGCCTGTTTTTCTGTAATCTTGATATGGGAGTAAGATGTGCCCATGAGGATCTCGCTAAAATTAGTGAAAAATGCATCAGATCAATTGTTCTGATGGGCTTAGCGACGTATCAATTTGTATATTTAGTCAAAATCCCCAACATCAATGTTCAGGCATTTCAAACTCCTTTCAAAGACCCAGTATACGGTGATCGCTGATATCAGCTAGTCAGCTTGGGTCCAGGTCCAGGCATACCAGACAATAAATGCGGTGCAGGAAATCTCGATGATGCTGAAAAAAATGTAATGAGGAGTGGCGCCGGATCCTACAAACAGGGACATGATTTGAATCAGGGTCATGATGAATCCTGCAATGATGTTGAACAGGCGGTTGGCTTTATGCCTCAATACCCGTGACAGGAGAATCATGATAAAGGGAATCTCCATAAAGATGGCAGCTCCCAGTAAAAAATTAGGAGTCATTTCAATGGAACCTACGGTGCCTGTCATTATTTGCTTCAGATCCTCAGAATTCATGAGGGTCATCACATCGCAAAAAATGTAGTTGGCTGTTACAAAGATCCAAAGGCTAGAGAGAAGTACCCTTCTGTTTTTCATTTCGCTGGTTTGTGTTATTGCTTTCATATTATTCTGAGTTTGCAGTTTCTGCAAGTACATCGATCAGCTTGCTACATCCGCCATTTTTCACAAATTCTGTATGCTCCTCAATTGTATTGAAACGCTGTCCACAGATCTTGTCACACTGCATTTCATAATCGGTTTCCTCATAGAAGGCTTTAAGCGTAGGGTCTGTGGCGGGATCAAAGGAGGCAGATTTTCCTGTTTGTTTCCTGTTATGGATTAAAGCATTCATCCAGACAGTTGCAGCCAGAGCCCCGCATCCGCTGCCGCTTAAACCAAGGCCTCCTGCAAATCCGGCAACCATTGCCATTTCTTCTTCACTGGCTCCCATTTTTCTAACCACCTCGGAAGCGCAACTTAAGGACTGTTGTGGCAGATCAGTCTGGTTCTGTGCCAATCCTTCATTAGCAGCATTGAGAGCCTCGGGGGCCCATTTCCCGGCCAGTTTAAAGCAGCTCACAAATTTGCCGCTGAGCATGAATTTTATGAAGCTCTTTTTATTGGTGAAATCAGTGTCAGTGATCTCTTCACATTCGATACTTTCAGTCCTGTCCACAAAAGACTTCATGATGTGCTGGGTGGCCAATATCGCAACACCTGTGGCCTGATCCAGTTCCCCGTTCCTGCGAAGCGCTTCCGCACCTACAGCCATGGAGGCCCCCCAGAGCATTCCGCATTGATATCCCTGTTGCAGGATCCCTCCAGCCAGAGGGTCTATGGCCTTTTCCTCCTCATCCAGAGGGTGACCGAATTCACGGTCCAGAATATAGAAGAAGGCGCGAGAGCAGGTTCCTTTTTTAATGAACGTTCGTTTTGCCTTGAGTTTAACCGTTTCTGATTTGATCGTTTTCATGATCTTAAAGTGATTTTTTAAGCTTCTGGTTTCACAAAATCAATTTATGGCTAAATAATGATTGATACAAAATTCGGGACCGGGGAATATATATGTTATATATTTCGCCTTCAATTCTTTTGTATATGAATATCGAAGAGATACACGAAAACTGCATTAGCAAACCCGTCTATCACTTTAATAAGATCATTTAACGATTGGCCCTTCCCTTCAGGCTATTTACCTTAGTACTACTGCCTCTGCTGACTCCTGACCGCTCAACCATACATCACTGCATGGGTTGTTGAAAAAAAAACTTCTCCAACTTGCCTGTCAGGCCTCCCCGGGTAAGTGCGATAACTTTCATCCCATATACCTGCTACCTCTACTTTGAGGGCTCCGAACAGTATCGAACTTTGCCGCCAGCTTCCCTCAGATTCCACCTCACGATGGACACCCTTGTCTTTAGCTAACGCTTCCTACTGTCTAGATGCGCTCGGGACTTGCAACCTATAGTTATCGCCCATGCCGGGTGCACAAAAAAACCGCACCTGAATTCGGGTGGGATTTTTTATATATTTGCAAATTCTTGCAAGTAGATTAGCCTGCGCATTTCACGAAAACAAGCCTCCCACCCAAAAGCGACCGATAGTATGAACATTCTCTACGAGCTTCGTTAAGTGGGAAAAATAAACCTTGCCATTGTCAAAAAAGCAAAGAGGAGAATTAATGAGAATCATAAATTTTAAAGGTAATATTTTTGGCGGATTAACTGCCGGAATAGTTGCATTACCGCTGGCATTGGCCTTTGGTGTTCAATCAGGTCTGGGCGCAAGTGCGGGCCTTTATGGAGCAATGATATTGGGACTGTTTGCTGCCATTTTTGGCGGGACCAAGACGCAGATCAGCGGCCCAACAGGTCCCATGACGGTGGTATCTGCTACGGTTGTCTCTATCGCAGTTGCCAGGTATGGAAATATTGATGAAGCCTTGGGTATCATTATTCTAACTTTTTTTCTGGCAGGAGTATTTCAAATTGTTTTTGGACTGCTAAAGATTGGGAAATATATCAAATACATCCCATACCCTGTTCTATCTGGTTTTATGAATGGTATTGGAATAATAATTATTATTTTCCAGCTTTTCCCGGTTCTGGGATTAGCCTCACCAGGT
>SPBY01000159.1 GCA_004525825.1 Bacteroidia bacterium | reverse complement strand
ATTTTGATTTCATAACCTTCAATCAGGAGACCAGCAGGTAGTCGATCCCTTCCTCATATCCCCGTTCCTCCAGGAAGGTCTGGATCTTTTCCCGGTTGTCCATCTGCCTGATGTAGGTCAGGATAAACAAATCCCCCGCATGAGGCAGTTCTTCATAGTAGGTCACATCTCTTTCAATCTGCCTTCCTTTTTTGGTATCAATGTAGGAGCTGATGGCGATCCCGTGCTCTTCCACGATCCTGGCCCTGCGGCGCGAAATGCGGCTGGCACCCCAAACTGCCACTTGAGGGTGGAATCTGTTATTTTCAGCCAACCATTTTGCCAGATAGCGGCTTTTGACTTCATAAAAAGAACGGTCGCTGTAAATGGGATCGAGGCGGGTTAGCCGGTGTTCCGAATCGTGCCACTCCAGGACTATCTCCTTCAGCTTGGCCATCTTCACTCCCTGGTCGAGCCACCTTAACCACATCTCGTAGTCCTCCGGAAAGTCGCCAGCCAGGTACATGCCATGCTGATCCATGGTGCTCCTTCTCCACATAGCTGTGGGATTCACAATGGGTGCTTCTATGAACCTTCTGAAATAAATCTCCTCATAGCTGCATAGCGAATTGCTCCACTCCACAAACCTTCTAAAACCTTCTGTAGTATTCGTATCCCCCACATGCAGTACCCTTCCAGCCACTGCCCCGTAATCGGGATTTTGATCCAGGAAGTCCGCCTGCAGCCGGAGGCGTTCCGGAAGTGCCACATCGTCGGCATCCATCCGGGCCAGGTAGTTGGCCCTGCCCTCCTTTGCACCCCTGTTGGAAGCAAACATCACCCCTTGCTGAGCTTCACTGATCAGTTTGAAGCGACTGTCCTTTTCTACCCATTGTTCGGCTATGCGCCGGCTTCCATCTGTGGAATTGTTGTCCACCAGGATGCATTCAAAATCCTCCAGGTCCTGCTTGTCAATGCTCCCGATGGCGCGTTCGAGGGTAAGTTCCGCATTGTAAAATGGCAGAATGACTGATACTTTTGCTGATGCTGTGTGCATGGACCGGGTCATGTTCCTCAAAGATAAGAATGATGGTATATCCCGTTATTCTCTGGGGCCGAGGCGCCGGGTCTTTTTGATCTCACCCCGGATCTTCTTGCCTTTGATCCTTTTTTCCACACTTGTGCGGGTGGGTTTGGTGGGGCGTCTCTTTTTCACAGGAACCAAACCGGCTATTACCAGTTTAAGAAACCTATCTGTGACATCCTCACGGTTACGGTGCTGGGAACGGTATTTCTCAGAGGCCAGGATTAATGTCCCATCTTCCGTAAGCCGGTGTCCCATCCGGCCTGCAAGCAGATCTTTCTGCCAATCCTCCAGGCAATTGGTCTCCTGGAAGTTCCAGATCAGTTCAACACGTGATTCAGTTTTGTTCACATGCTGTCCTCCTGGTCCGGACGACCGGCTGGTCCTGAACGATACCTCCCCCAATAAGCAGTCAAACATGTAATAAAGGTAACAACTGAGAAAGTAATAAAATAAGTAACTTGTCAGAAATTGATGCGTTTCATGACAAGGATCATCATTTTTCTCCTCCTTTTTCTGGGGTGCACCCATGCCTCCCTGGAAGCCCAGGATCCCTTGCAGAATGTGCCGGTAACGGAAGATTCCCTGACCACCTGGACCTTCTCCACCGGGTGGGCCAGCGAAGCGGTGACCATAGGATATATCACTGCTCCTGCAACAATCAGCCTGATGTTTGTCTCCGCCCTTGTGAATGAATGGAACGCAGGAATTGCCGGAATCCCTGCCTCGGCCATGATTCTGCTGGCGCCTCCCCTGATCTATGCCGGAGGGAGATCCGTGGACATTCACAAAGATTTTTCCCACCCCAGGGCCAAACTGGGATGGACCCTCTATGCCCTCTCCATCATACCCACTTCTCTTGCCCTCTACGGTTTTACCACCGATTGGGGAGCTACACTGCCACTTACCCTGGCAAGCGGCATCCTTGGCACTGCAAGCATTGTGGCCATGACCTCCTATGCCTTTTCCAGGGCGGAGACTGCCCGAAAAATGAACGTGGATTCCGACACCTCGCTTCGCTTCGGGATCTCACCACTCAGTGGAGGAGCCCTGGCAACGCTTGTGCTGAATTTTTGACTTGCCC
This sequence comes from Bacteroidia bacterium, assembly GCA_004525825.1. Taxonomy (GTDB): domain Bacteria; phylum Bacteroidota; class Bacteroidia; order Bacteroidales. The sequence goes on along the minus strand of SPBY01000159.1, from coordinate 4,583 downwards.
TGCCCTGCTGACTAGGTGAATAGTTCCAGCAGTTCCTTTTCTGAGAGGGATTTCAAGGGATTGTTGGAGCTAACAAAGGTCTCGGCCAGCTCTCTTTTCCTCTCCTGAAGTCTCTGAATTTTTTCCTCAATGGTATCGTTGGAGATAAAACGGTAGACAAACACCTGGTTCTCCTGCCCGATCCTGTGGGCCCTGCTCAGTGCCTGCATCTCTGAGGCTGGATTCCACCATGGATCCAGAATAAATACATAATCGGCTGCAGTGAGGTTTAGTCCTACCCCTCCTGCTTTCAGAGAGATCAGGAAAAGGGAACAGCTATGGTCATTCTGAAAATCCTTCACGGCTTCCTCGCGCTGTCGTTGGTTCCTGGAACCTGTAAGGTAGGCATACCCGATGCCAGCACTTTCAAGGTGAGACCTGAAGAGGTCAAGGTGCTTTACAAAGGAGGAAAAGACCAGAACTTTATGCCCTTCAGCCACCACACTCCCGATGTCTCTGCACACTTCGTGGAATTTGCCAGAATCTACATCGGGGTAATCTTCCAGCAGGGCCGGATGGTTTGCGATCTGCCGGAGTCGGGTGAGGGCCTGTAATACGATCATGGAGGTCTTATCCAGCCCATCCTCTTCCAGGTTTTCCAGGATGGAATTTCGCGCAAGCGATTTCTCCTCTTCATACACCCTCTTCTGAGAGTCGGTCATGTCCACATAACGCACCTGTTCATATACCGGTGGCAATTCCTGGGCCACCTCTCCCTTTGTACGCCTTAGGATGAAGGGATTGATCAGCTCTTTCAATTTCTCCTCCCTGCCCTCGTCTTTCTTTTTCTCAATGGGCTGTACAAAACTCCGTTTGAAAAAATTCAGGGTGCCAAGTAATCCGGGATTGACAAAATTGATTTGGGACCAGAGGTCTGTGAGTGAATTTTCAATGGGGGTGCCGGTAAGAACCAGTTTGTGCTCTGACTGCAATTCAAGCATGGAGTGGTAAAGTTTGGACGAAGGATTCTTGATCATCTGGCTTTCATCCAGGATGATGTAATGAAAACGGAATGACGTAAGTGCAAGGGTGTCCTGCCGGACCGTATGATAGGTGGAAAGGACCACATCGTAATAGGAGAAATTGCTCAGCTCGCGATTTCGCTGATTCCCTACGTGGGAGAGCACTTTCAGTGCAGGTGCAAATCTTCTGCATTCATTGGACCAGTTATGCAGCAGGGAGGCTGGCACCACTATCAGGGAGGTGGGCTTGTCCTCTCCGGCCTGCTTTCTTAATTCCTTGGATCGAAGCAATATCGCAATGGCCTGGAGGGTCTTACCCAGTCCCATGTCATCGGCCAGGCATCCTCCAAATCCATTTTGTTGAAGGAAAGAAAGCCACTGGTAGCCTTCCACCTGGTAGGACCTGAGTGTTGCATCCAGACCGGCCGGGAGATCTGTTTCAGGAAGAGCCTCTACCCGGTTCAGGGCCTCAAGTTTCCCCAGGGTTTCGGAGTGAAATCCTCGCAGCGACTCATCCACCAAGGAAAAATGTTGCTTATGTATCCTGATCTTTTCTCCGGAGAATGAGCCGAATTCGAACATGGCCCGGTACCTGGCAAACCACTCTTCAGGCAGGATGGCAATCTTTCCTCCGGGCAATTCAAATTCCCTTCTTCCTTCCAGGATATGTTCCTTCAGAGAGATAAACGGAAAGCTAAACTCTCCAAACCTTACCACTGCATAAACATCAAACCAATCCTCTTTCTCCTTTGATTCCAGATCCAGTTCAATTCTGTCCAGGTAGTAATCTATGTTCAACCTGTGCCTGATGTTTATTCCGGATTCGAGCAAGGCCAATCCATACTCATTCATAAAACAGATGGCCGGGTAAACTCCACCCTCCTCTTCCGGGTCAAACTCCCGCTTCATATAAAAGTTCCTGTCATCTCTTGAATGCAGCCCCACCTCGTTTACCATGCCTATGACTTCCTGCTCCCAGGCATCATCTCTTTCAAACCTTTCAAAAGCGTGCCCCCTAGCTTTACCCAGATAATTGACAAATCGGCGCAGGGGACTATCTGGAAAAATGCTGTGCATGTTGTATTGAAAGGAAAGGATCCACACTGGTTTTTGTGCCATACCCATTTCCAGTACCAGTTCTGCTTTGCAGTCCGGCTCCAGGTCGATCACCTCGAATCCCTCAGTAAGCGCATGATAATCGCGAAGGGTGTTCCTGATGAAAGAGGCAAAGTACTTCTCTTCAAATCCTTCAGGGATGAGGACCCTTTCCCGGGTCAGAAATGGTGTTAGCTTTTTCCCGTCAATGTCATCAATGAAATAAAGGACATTCCCCAGGAGGATGGCATTGGGGGAGTTGCTTACGATTTCCAGGGGTGTATCTTTCAGAACCAGGCGGTGCTCACCATGAATCAGATACAATGTGTAGGACAAGACTTTGTCGAACTGAAAACTGAAAACCGGGGAAGCCGGATTCTTTTCAATGGTGATAAAATCTTCCGGATAAATGTTCCGGCTGCTCTTATCCTTTACAAATACGGAGATCCGCATGTCCCTGGCCACCTCGAGAATCTGATGGAGACGCTTCTCAATAAAGGGCCTGACATGCTCACGGATGAACTCAGGGTCCACACTATCCTGAAACAGCTTGACTGTCTTTTTCCTGGAGAAAATCCTGTGGAGGTTCCTGTCGCTGTATTCGTCGACCAGGCGCACCACCTCACGTTGCATAGGGCTTAGGCGCTGATAAGCACCGGTGCTGTCATCGTTCTGAACATACTCCCCGGGAGTAAAAAACTCTTTTCCCGCTTCCTTTTCCAGTATCTGGGCCTGCAGAATGTTCCCCCATAGCCTGTGTGGCATATAGCCCAGCGCAAAACGTATCTCTCTCATTTCCTGAACTTGTCCCTCTTGTCACCCAGTTTATAATCGGACTCTGTTCCGTTGCTCCAGACTGTGATCATTAAAAAATTGCCCCGTTGATACTGCATTATCTCGTTGTTCTCAGCTTTCCCATTCTCAGCACTCATCATGCTTTTTGCTGCCTGTTTGGCCAGTTTTGTGGGAATGTGTAAGAAGTAGAGAAAGCTTTTGTCCAGTCCCTGTTCTCCTTCGATGAGCATTTGACCCACGCTCGACTCCACATTCATCCGTGGGATAATAATTCTTGAATCCATCAGCGTAAAACTGTTGCTCAAGGAGGCAAAGTTCACATTATTCAGGTCTTTATTATCCAGAAATTTTGCTGCAGCCTGCAATGGGGTAAAATGGATCAGGGCTCCGTCCTTCACTGTAACGTTAAACATGGCAGTGGTAGTTGCCACATCCACTTTCAGTTCAGGGGTGACAAATATTTCCGCCAGGCCCTTTGCGCTGACTATCCCCCTAAAATTCTCATTCAGGGCATAAGTTTCCTCGCCCGACTGCAGTTGCAAGCCAATATCATTGATGTTCATATCTTTCACCTCCAGATCGGCTCCAATGGAATACATAAGGGGGTTGGAAGCATTGACATGTCCGTTGAACTCGACGATACCTCCTCCTTCTAATGAAACATGCAGACTATCGAGAAAGAATATCTTATCACGGGTCGATCTCAATTTCCCACTCATCCCGTAGATAAAGAAATCACCATATCGCAATTCACCAATATCCACGCTGAAATCGAAATTGGGATAGCTGATCTGATCCAGGCGCAGTGGTTCCCTGATTCCGGAGATGTCCACTCCTGAGGAGTCCCTGAGCTCTTCAGGCAATTGATAGTTCAATAAAGCATTAAAATCCAGAAGGTCCGATGTAAGCTCCAGGCTGCCATACATATTCTCTACCAGAGAATCGGTGAAGTTGCCAATGCTGGCAGACATTTTCAAATTGTTTTCACCCACGCTTCCTTCAAAATCATCAATGATCAGCTTGTCCCCTCTCCGTCTGACCTTGATGAGGAACTGCTCAAACGAAAGAGGATAATACCTGAACTTCCAGGCCAAGTCTTCCACATCCAAAGAAAAATCCAGTGGCACGCTATCCAGAACCAAACCCTTAGCTGGCAGTTCCACTCTTCCATTTAACTTCAGGTCTTCAAGATACTCTGTGCGAAAACTGTCCGGTAGCAGAAACTCATTCTTGAACGTAAATATATCCTCAGCCCACAACCTGTCAGATTTCAGGGCAAATTCCAGGGCCAGCATTCCGGAAGTATCTTGATGCGCCAAGATTCCGTAATTGGCTAAAATACCTGAAAAACCAAAGGAGCTTTCACCGATGGTCCCCTCCAGCCTATGCAGGAAAATGGTATCGGGACCGAAGGTGAGAGAGGCACTCATGTCAGAGATGTCGGCCATTATAGGAAATTCAATTTCAAAACTGTCCAGCGATAAAAGAACCCTTGGAATTGAATCAGCCTGTAAAAACTCATCAAGGTCCTCCCGGGAAATAAGAGCACTGGCACCGAACTGAAGACCATGCAGTTCATCCCCCAGCAGCCTGGCCACGGTTGTATCCCTGATAAGAGTAGAAAGGGTAAGTAGCTCCGATTTTACTGACAACTCAGCCTTCACGTCCTTATCAAAATCCAGTAAGTAAAGT
>SPBY01000501.1 GCA_004525825.1 Bacteroidia bacterium | reverse complement strand
CGCATGGAGAAGCTGGTCAGGGTCCTGGCTGACCTGCACAACAGCGGCAAGGAGGTGGTCCTGGTCTCATCGGGAGCCGTGGCCATGGGGCTGGGAATGATCGGCCTCGACAGCAAACCGGAGGAGCTGGTGAAAAAACAAGCCCTGGCGGCCATTGGCCAGGTGGGACTGATCAGGCTTTACCAGAAATTTTTCGATGAATATAACAAGACAGTGGCCCAGATTCTGCTTACCCGCGATGGAATTGAGAACAGCCTGCGCAGGAAAAATGCCAGGAACACGCTCCACGAGCTAATTAAAATGGGAATCATCCCCGTGGTCAATGAGAATGATACAGTCATCACCGATGAAATTGAGTTCGGAGACAACGACACCCTTTCAGCTGCAGTGGCTACGCTTATTCAGGCCGATCTGCTGCTGATTCTCACCAATACCGATGGAGTGTTTACTGCCGATCCCCATATTCACCATTCAGCGCAAAAGGTGCGCAAAGTGATGAAGGCAAGTGATGACCTGAAAGATGTGGATGTGAATGGATCCTCCCTTCTGGGTTCCGGGGGGATGGCCTCCAAGATTGCAGCGGCTGAGCTTTGCCGCGAGCATAACGTGGATGTGGTGATTGCCAACGGAGCAGATCCTTCGACCATCATGGATGTGTTGGAAGGGAAAGACCTGGGAACCTTTTTTGTTTCGGATGCCACCAGTCGTAAGTCGAAAGCTAAAAGTCTGTAAAGTTTTAAAGTCTGTAAAGGGAAAAGAAGATGGATGAGTTGATAATCATAGGGAAAAAGGCCAAACTGGCTTCGGCCCAGCTGGCCCATTTGAACAGTGATCTGAAAAACAGGGTACTTCTCAGGGTGGCCGACCTGTTGGAGGAGGATGCTGGTGTCCTGCTGAAGGCCAACGTGGCGGACCTGGAACAAGCGAATAAGATGGACTTGAAAGGTGCCATGGTGGAGAGGCTGACCCTTTCGGATGAAAAGATTGCTGGGATTGCTGAGGGCCTGAGGGAGATTGCAAAACTGGACGATCCCATTGGTGAGATCGAGGAAATGAAAAAGCGGCCCAATGGCTTGCTGATCGGAAAGAAGCGGGTGCCCCTGGGTGTGGTTGGAGTGATCTATGAATCCAGACCCAATGTGACTGCCGATGTGGCCGGACTCTGTATAAAAACAGGGAATGTGTGTATACTCCGGGGAGGGAAAGAGGCTTTCCATTCCAATCGCGCCATCGTAAAAATTTTCCACAAGGCCATTGAAGAGAACGGTCTGGATCCCAACATGGTGCAGCTGGTGCAGGACACCACCAGGGAAAGTGCAGTGGCCATGATGAAACTGAACGATTACCTCGATATACTAATTCCCAGGGGCGGGGCCGGACTGATAAAGACTGTAGTTGAGAACAGCACCGTCCCGGTGATTGAAACCGGGGTAGGAAACTGCCATATCTATGTGGATGAGGCTGCAGACCTGGAGAAAGCTGTTTCGATCGTCTTCAATGCAAAAACCCAACGACCCGGAGTCTGCAATGCGGCTGAGAGCCTGCTGGTGCACAAGGACGTGGCCAAAGCCGTTTTGCCCTCCATTGGCGCATCTCTGGCAAAAGGGGGAGTTGAAATCCGCGGAGATAAAATCACCTGTGCCCTGATACCCCGGGCTGTTCCGGCCAGGGAAGAGGATTGGGGCACCGAATATCTCGACCTGATAATCAGCTCAAAGGTGGTGGGCTCATTGGAAGAGGCGGTCGATCATATAAATACCTACGGATCGATGCATTCAGAATGCATTGTCACCGAGAACTACAGCCATGCGCAGTATTTTCTCGACCGGGTAGACGCCGCTGCTGTTTATGTGAATGCCTCCACCCGCTTCACAGATGGCTTTGAATTTGGTTACGGGGCCGAAATTGGTATCAGCACGCAAAAATTGCATGCCCGCGGACCCATGGGACTACGGGAACTTACAACCAATAAATACGTGATTTACGGTTCGGGCCAGATTCGTTAGTCTGCAAAGTCCATAAAGTCCTTAAAGACTTAAAGTTAAACCTGGTCTTTTAGCTTTTTACTTTATGACTCTTTTTGATGTTTTCTATGAAAACGTCAAAAAGGAAGGCTGTATCGGTGGGTCCGCCCGATGCTTCCGGATGAAACTGGGTGGAGAAGAATGGCTTGGACTGGTGCTTCATTCCCTCGTTGGTATCATCGTTCAGGTTTTTAAACAGGGGTTCCCAGCCTTCGGGCAGAGTGTCATTATTGATGGCAAAGCCATGGTTCTGTGAAGTGATATATGCTTTGTCGGTCCCCACTTCCAGGACCGGCTGGTTGTGGCTCCGGTGACCATACTTCAACTTGTAGGTATCAGCACCAGCAGCCAGGGCCATCAACTGGTTTCCCAGACATATTCCAAAAATGGGGGTATCCGACTGGTAAGCCTTGGCCAGGCTTTTAATGCTTACATCGCATTTCTTGGGATCGCCGGGTCCGTTGGAAATAAATAGCCCGTCATACTCCTCCTTGCTGATGTCGTGGTCCCAGGGCACCCTGATCACAGTGGTATCACGCTCCAGGAGGCAACGGATGATGTTGTACTTCACCCCGCAATCGAGCAGCAGGATCCTGTATTTGCCGGTTCCATATACTTTTCTTTCTCCCACACTGACCTGTGCTACCAGGTTATCCTGGTTGGGATCGTAGGATTCCGGTTCATTATCCCCAAAAACCATTTTTCCCAGCATGGACCCTTTCTCACGCAATAATTTGGTTATAAGCCGTGTATCCACATCATAAATACCGGGAATCTTATGCTGCTTCAGCCAATCGCCCAGGCTGCGCTCTGCATTCCAGTGGGAGTAAACGGCCGAGTAATCGGAGATCACCAGGGCAGAAATATGTAACTGATCCGACTCGAAGAACTTTTGCATATCATTTTCCATGTCCTCCCGGGGAACCCCGTAATTGCCCACAAGTGGGTAGGTGAGCACCAATACCTGTCCTTTGTAAGAAGGGTCGGTCAGGCTTTCAGGGTAACCGGTCATGGCCGTATTGAAAACCACTTCTCCGGCAGCACTTCCCTCGTAGCCAAATGATTTCCCGTGAAATGTGGAACCGTCTTCCAGAATCAGTTTAATGGGCTTGAACTCCATGTGGTTTAGCTGTTATTATCTTTCGATTCAATATTCAGTAGATTGTTGATGATGCTCTCTGCCT
>SPBY01000337.1 GCA_004525825.1 Bacteroidia bacterium | reverse complement strand
TATTCCAGGTCATCGAGGGTGAGATGTCCTGTGGAGTCGGGCCAGCGGTAATCTTCCGGGAAATTAAACCCTCTTTGTCTCCCTTCGCTGTCTATCAACCATCCATTGTCAGCCACACCCCATGCATTATTGAGGTAACGATATTCAAAAAAGACCGGCTGGTTTACAGGCGCATCATAATACTCCTTTTCACAGCCGGTCGCCATGATCCACATCAAAACCAAGCCTATTGCAAATTTCATCTTCATGACATTTTCTACTTTGGTTCGGCCTTTGTCCTCACCGAGCTCGGCTTCGCCTCGGTTCTACTTTCTACTATGATGCCAAAGGCATCGCTTCGGTTGCTTGGCCGGAACCAATAATTGTCCTAATTTAACCTCCCCTTTAGAAAACCAAAAGACCATCAGCTTAAATTCCCTCATACTGACTTTATTCACTCTGGTTTTAGCTACACTCCCTGCCCGGTCTCAGGAAGAGGAACGCTGGATCATTGGAAAAATGAATACGCCCATCGTCTTCGACGGCAAGCCCGGTGAAGCTGCCTGGGACCACCTGGAGCCCTTCCCCATGATCTCTCATATGCCTATGTTTGGAAAACCCCCTTCAGAAAAATCGGTGATCAGGATGGGCTACGACGATCAGTTTGTCTATGTGGGAGGACTGCTCTACGTCTCCGATCCCTCCTACATCCAGGCTCTGGGTAAAAAGAGGGACATGGAGACCATGTCGTCGGACTTTTTTCTGCTGAGCTTCGACACCTATAACGATAAGGAGAATTCCCTGCTCTTCGCCACAAATCCCCTGGGACTCCGTTGGGACGCTGCCGTAAGCAACGACGGCACGATGAATATGGACCAAATGCCCGTGAACATGGATTGGAACACCTTCTGGGAGGTAAAATCAAGCTATGATGACCAGGGCTGGTATGTCGAAATGCAGATACCCATTTCCAGTTTGCGCTTTCAGGACATCGATGGTAAAACTGTCATGGGTCTCAGTGTTTTTCGATGGATCCCAGCCAAGGATGAAGGAGACATATTCCCGGCCACCTCCAACCAATGGGGCCAGACCAGCTATTTGAAACCTTCCCTCTACCAGGAAGTGGTTTTTGAAGACTTGAGCCCGAAGAAACCCTTGTATATCACACCCTATATTCTAACAAGCTTTCAACAAAAGAATGAACTGAACGATGCTGAGACCGCCTATGACTTTGGCCAGGATTTTATATTTGAACCGGGGCTGGATGTGAAATACGGGATCAATCCCAATACGGTGCTCGACCTGACAATCAACACCGATTTTGCCCAGGTGGAGGCAGATGACCAGCAGTTTAACCTGACCCGCTTCAGCCTGTTTTTTCCGGAAAAGCGGAAGTTCTTCCTGGAGCGGAGCAGCATTTTTGACTTTTCCCTGGGAGGACAAAACAACCTGTTTTACAGTCGCCGCATCGGCTTGCACGAGGGCGAACCAGTGAGGATCTGGGGAGGTGCCCGCCTCAACAGCAGGATCAACAACTGGGACATCGGTCTGATGAATCTACAGACTGCCTCCTTTGAGGACCTGCCATCAGAGAATTTCGGAGCCTTCCGCGTTAAGAAGAGAGTGTTTAATGAAAACTCCTACCTGGGAGGCATGCTTACCTCCAGGCTGGGTGTGGATGGAAGCTACAACATTGGCTATGGAATAGACGGGGTCATCCGGGTATTTGGCGATGATTATCTGACCATTCGCCTGGCACAGACCCTCCAGGATAGTGCAGAAAATAATCCCCTCTCCCTGAATCCTTCCAGCTTCACTGTGGACTGGGAAAGGCGTAAACAGGAGGGCTTGTCCTACTCGGCCGGATTCACCTATTCCGGAACTGATTTTAATCCTGGGATAGGATTCGAGATGATAGATGACTTCATTGCCACTGCACCAGAGCTGCGATATACCTGGATCTCCCCGGAGGAGTCCTGGTTGCAGTCCCACTACATCAGGCTATTTAACTATGTTTTTTTTCGGCTCCCCGACTACTCATTGATGATGTACAACCTCGAGCCTACCTGGTCCTTCAGTTCAAAAAACAGCTGGATGGGTTCCGTGGGGCTGGTTTACCGGATTGACCAGCTTGTGGAGGACTTTGAACTGGCCGATCCCGTGATCGTCCCGGTGGGCAGTTACGAGTATTTAAGTACCAAACTCATGCTAACGACACCAGTCACCAGTGCCTTCTATGCTATATTCATGTTTGAAGGAGGAGGCTACTTTGACGGATACAGTCTTTCCCCCAGTGTGCAACCCAAATGGAACCTGGGGGCCTCTGTAGAGCTGGGAGGCATCTACCGGATCGACCTGATCCGCTTTCCTGACCGAAACCAGAGTCTCAATAACCACATAGCCGGACTTCGGGCCCTGTATATGTTCTCTACCAAGCTCTCGCTTTCAGCATTTGTACAGTATAACAGCGCCATCAATAAGGTCATTTCCAATGTCCGGTTCAGGTACAATCCCAAAGAGGGGACCGATCTTTATGTGGTGTTTAACGAGGGACGAAATACCTGGCTCGACAGAGAAGTGCCCCATCTGCCTGTATACGATCAAAGAAACATTACCGTGAAGTTTTCCTACACTTTCGAAGTGCAGAGATAGTACTACCTGATCACTATGGTATCGCGGATCACCTCGGCGGCCGTGAAAAATCCAATGGCCTCTCCCTGCATGTTGGTGCGGGCATTCCCGGGAAGTACATCAAACATCCCGCCCCGCCAGTCGGTTTCGGACAACACTCCCCTCAGAAACTCGCCATACCATCCGTTCACCGACTCCTTCTCGCGAAACACCCGCGTACCCGGTGGAAACCTCACCTGCTCCTGGGCAGGTTTAAACAGTTTGTTCACATCCACGCCATTCAAAGTATAATGATAGACTACCGCATGGGTGGCCGAATCGGGTTCATTTTCATATCCAGGAACATGGCTCCAGTCAAGCTCTATACGTACAATGGCCGGTACATCGCTGTCAGTAATGGCCGCACTCAGCAGGGGAGGATCCTCCTGCACCGAAAAGACATGCATTTGCTGAAAGGGGGTGACCTCCACCATATGCGTAACAGCAGTGATCCGTTTCGACCCGTAAGAGATTCTCAACTGGTAGTAGTGATTAAGCTCTCCGGAAAACCCTGGAGGGGTAAGGTAGATTCCGGGCCGCTCCGGATCCTCACCCAGCACATGGACCGCCATGCCATCGTTAATTTCCACCTCTGCCCCGGAAACCGGTTCCGGGGTGCCATTCATCTCGTAAAGAGGCCTGGTCACTCTGATCTCATGAGGCCCCGCCTCATTGGTGATCTTCCCTTCCACCACCAGCAAATCCACCTCCTGGTATTTCAGTTCCCAGTCCACCTGTTTATCGCAGGAGATTAATAGCAGGGAGACAATCAATAGTTGTAGTATCCGCTTCATGGCTTAAAAATTGAAATGATAGCTGACTGAGGGTACGATTCCATACAGATAGTACTGGGTGGAGTAAAGTTCCGGATTGGTATAAAAGTCAACCGGCACCACAAAATTGCCCTGTTCGTTCAGGGTCTTGTTGAAATGCAGGGCCACCGGGTTAATGCGGTTATAGAGGTTGTACACAGAAAAGATCAGCTCATGCATGCTTCTTCGCTCAGGCTTGCTCAGTTGCCAGTTCAGCGCCAAATCCAGGCGGTGGTAATTGGGCAGCCGGTCGTTGTTGCGCTCTGCATAGACAGGAACCTGGTGGTTGTCATAGTAGTAAAACCCAGTGGGGGTGGAAAAAGGGGCCCCTGTCATATAGGTAAAGTTCCCGGTAAGAGTGAGTCTGGGGTGAAAGGCCCAGCTTAGGTAGAAAGAAAAATCGTGGGGCCGGTCTGAATAGGTGGGATAGGCTAAGCCCCCGTTGATCTCCTCCACCTGCGCTGTGGATCGTGAGAGGGTGTAGGAGATCCATCCGGTAAGGGTTCCGTGATCTTTCTTCAGGAGGGTCTCCAGTCCATAGGCCACTCCCTCTCCAAAACGGAGTTCCTCCTCCACCAGCGGATTCATCAGGATGTGAGCATGGTCGCGGTAATCGATCAGGTTCTTCATCTTCTTATAGTAGGCTTCTATCTGGAAGCTAAGTCCGGGGGTGGCTGTCCGCCTGGTATACCCGATGGTGTATTGGTTGGCATGCTGAGCCGGAACATTGGGTCCGGAAGGGATCCATACTTCCAGCGAGGTAAAGGGACTGATGGAATTAGTAATCAGGTATTGGAACTGGCTGGTTCGGCTATAAGAGAGCTTAAATACATTTTGTGCGTCTGGTTGCCAGACCAGGCTGATCCTTGGATCCATCGCAAAAGACTGGTGATACATTTTACCTGCAGGGTATTCATGCACCGCAATGCTGTCCCTGGGTATGTCATTCCCATCGGCCTGGATGATGTGATACTCGGTGGCAGGCCCGATATTTTGCCAGATGGTCCATCTCAATCCGGCCCTCACAGATAGTTCATTGTTGATAATAAACTGGTTGGAGATATAGGCAGCATACTCGCGGGTA
>SPBY01000632.1 GCA_004525825.1 Bacteroidia bacterium | reverse complement strand
TCAGGGCGATCGATTTCAAGGCCTGTTCTCTCACCATGGGATCCGGGTCTTTCATGTAGCCGGTGACCAGGTTGGCAGTGCGTTTTCGATTAAGCTTTCCAAACAGATAAAGAATCTCAATCTTCACTTCATTGCTTGTGGAACTCTCCAGGATTGGGTACCAGGGTTCTACCGGGGAGTTGTGGGTGGCTGCATAGTTGATGGCTGCCATCCTGTAAATTTTGTTATCGCTCTCCAAGGCTTTCGCCAGGTAGGGAACTGCCTCTTCGATGTTATAGTTACCGGCTCCTGTGGCCAGTGCCTTACACTTAAAGTGTAATTGTTCTGCAGTCTTGCAGTTCTTATCTACCGTTTTGCAGATTTTCAGGCTGAGTTCAGAGTTCTTTTGCGCACTCATTGTTTCAGCATAGGCCAGCAGGCTGCCGGTAGCATTGGTAGGTTCCGGCAAATATCCGGCTGCCGAAGCTGCAGCGCCTAGTATTTTGTAGGAATCGGGGTGACCAAGCACGGCCAGGCAGGCCAGTACACTTCGCTGTAATTCGGGAGAATCGCTTCCAGCCAGCCTGGCAACAGCAGGTGCGTGTACGCTGGTTCCAGTCTCTTTGATGCCATTGACCAGGGCGATGGTTACCTCTCCTTCACTGTTTTCCATATGTTTGGCAAATACGTCAGCCGCTTTACCGGGAATGGCATCCCGGAGGACCCGGATGGCAGGGTCATGCAGTTGGGCATCGCCAAGATATTTGCTCAAGACCTCTAAGGATGCCTCGCTGCCGATGTAATATAGCTGGGCCATTAAAAAGCTTTTTACAAACAAGTCGTCCTTTAAATCTATCTCCTTCAGAACAAGGGCTTCCCAGCTGCTTTTTACCTGCTCCTTGCCGGGCTGACTCGCATATCGTGAGAGGCTTTCCACAGCCATCCTGGCTTTTGTATCATCTCCTGTTCCCGGAGGGATCACCAGATCCAGGATCGCTTGTTGTCCGGGCTCCCCAAGTTGGAGCATTAACTCCATCTGTTCATTTAAGTCCTGTTCATTGTCGGCAGGCATCTGGACCAGCAGATCGGCCACTTTGGTATCCAGGGTTCGCTTGTCCTGTGCGCGAAGAGGGGCAGAGATCAGCAGAAGAGCCAGTAATACAAGAATTGGGTTTTTTATCTGTGTCATGATTTTCGTCTTTGTGGTGAGAACCGGGTTCCTACATGCTCCAGGGTGAACGCATCTCCGGGTAAATCAGGCGATTGGCACCTTCATCATTGATAAACTCCTGTTTGACAGGATCAAAATGGAGCGTACGTCCCAACCTGAGTGCCGCGACTCCCATGTTCACGATGGTGCAGGAACGGTGACCATTCTCTTCGTTGAGGGCAAATTTCTGCCGGGTTCTGACTGATTCATGGAAAGAAGTGATCTGTGGCGCCGGATCGGGCAAACTGTCGGCCAGTTTTTGAATGTTGGGAATATCAGAACGGAAGCTTCGGTATATTTTTCCTTTGGGACCTTCAATATAGGCTGCATCCTTGTCCCTGTTTTCCCCATCCAGGATGATCTGGCAACCATCTTCGTAGGTATAGGTAATCCTGCGCCACGATCCGACGGCATCTGGGTGCTGCTGAGGTGCATCCACTTCCACTTTGATGGGACTGGTGTGGTCCTTGTTTAGCATGTACTGAACGGGATCGAGGTAGTGCTGACCCATGTCGCCCAGTCCGCCCCCGTCATAATCCCAGAAACCCCTGAACTTGGAATGCACCCTCAGGGAATGATAAGGCTTAAGGGGTGCTGGCCCCAGCCACATGTTGTAATCGAGATGCTCAGGAACCGGCTGTGGGGCCAGGTTGGTATCTCCGGTCCAGTAAAACTTCCAGTCAAAACCCGTAATACCACTTACGGTCACTTTTAAGGGCCAGCCCAGGACATCGTTCTCCACAATCTTTTTTAAAGGTTTAACAGTAGTCCCCATCCCGTAAAAACCATCCTTGAAACGGAACCAGGTGTTCAGCCTGAACATGCGCCCGTTCTTCTGGACTGCTTCAATCACCCTGCGTCCTTCCCCAATGGTCCGGGTCATGGGTTTTTCACACCAGATGTCCTTGCCCGCTTCTGCTGCCATCACTGAGATAAGACCATGCCAGTGCGGGGGTGTAGCCACATGAACCACATCCACATCTTTCTGAAGAAGCACTTCCCGGAAATCACTGTACCCTTTCACGCCGCTGCCCGCTCTAGTCATAGCACGCTCCAGGTGAAACTTATCCACATCGCATACTGCCACCAGCCTGCCCTCTCGTTCGAAATGGTGGTTATATCCTATACCGCCCACCCCGATAATGGCTTTGGTAATCTGGTCGCTGGGTGCGATAAAACCGGGTCCCCCGAGTACATGCCGCGGAACAATGGTAAAAGCTGCTGTTCCCAGCACGCTTTTTTTCAGGAAATCTCTTCTTTCCATAATC
>SPBY01000652.1 GCA_004525825.1 Bacteroidia bacterium | reverse complement strand
TAAAACGAAAAGGAGTAAGCAGTGTAGGTAAATATGAATTCGGCCCCTATAAAGTAATTTCCGGCAAATCGGGCTGGGGGAAAACTACCCAGAATTCACCTTTTTTTAATAACAATACCACCATAGAATCATCGTCCAAAAAGTCCTTTGTTTTCTTAAACGACATGGCTGACACCTGCATTGCAAATATTCGTGTGGCTGAAAATATCGAAATCGATGAAGGCAGTTGGTTCTTCAGGACATTCACGAACTGGTCGGTTACAGAAGTGCAAAAGGCTGAAGGAGTTTTTGAAACGGTCTTTTCATTTTCAGCAGACACCACTCTCTGGAGCCTGGTGGTAATATATCCCACGGCAGTAGAAGTAGATGGCACGATTCAAAGCGACGATCAAACAGAGTTCCGTGGAATACTTACTGATAACCATACATTTATTGAGATCACGGTAACTACTGAAAATGAAGAAGGAAAAAGCTCTTTGCTTAGCCCTGTATTGGGTTACGAGTTCTGGCAAGGCTCAAAATCCCTGGCTGCCGTGCAGGCGATGCCGGGCAATAGAATGTATGTGTGGATCAGAGACGATTTGGATCCGGAATTAAAGTTTGTACTTGCCAGTGCCGCCACTGCCATGCTGGTTAAAACTTTCTAAAGTCCTTCAATAGCGCCGGTTTTTGCGAGCGACTCTTACCAGGTAATTAATGAGTGGGCGGAAAAGATCCGGAATGCTTCCGTCAGTCAATTCCAGGGTCCTCCTCTTACCCATATGCTCGATGGTGATCTGATAAGAAAACTGATCAGGCATATTCAGGAACTTGTTCTCAAGGACAAAGGCCTCGAAAAAACCTGAGTGGCCAATCAGTTGTTTCAGTAATTCGGTTTCCTCAGAGTCCAGTTCCCTGCTGTCTATTTTCACACGGGATGCCCCCCCGGTAAATCCCCCGGATCGCTCAAAGTCTATATGGAATTGTTCCTGATCCATCGATTCATTAAGCATTTCGGCCCCCGAAGATACTGCGCCAGGCACGACTAACAAAGCCTCGGCACCCACGACCTTGATCAGTAGCCGGGATAATACCCACGGCCTTCCATCCATTGTACACAGCTTTCTGTTCAGTGCTGTTGTTACCATATAGATTACCGGCCACTTTGTGGGTTGAATCGGCTGCCGCCTGGAAATCTGAGGCCTGATCCAGCTCCTCGCATAAGGTTTTGTACCATATTTGTCCTGCTTTTTCCCAGGCATATCCCCCCAGTTCTAGAGCTATGTTATAGAAGGCCTTGTTGGGAATTCCGGAGTTAATATGCACCCCTCCATTGTCTGCAATCGTATCCACATATTCGTTCATATGACCTGGTTGGGGATCACGGCCCAGGAGCGGATCGTCATAAGCAGTGCCGGGCGCTTTCATGGAACGGATGCCCTGGGCATTCACGTTGCTGGTGAACAATCCTTCACCAATAAGCCAGTCAGCCTCAGCAGCCGTTTGATTTTTCACACGCTGTTTCACCAGGGAACCAAATACATCCGAGATTGATTCATTCAGGGCACCGGCCTGATTACGGTATACCAGGTTTGCTTCATACTGGGTGACTCCATGAGTCAGTTCATGGGCAATAATATCTATGGCTACGGTAAAGCGGTTGAACAGCCTTTCCTCCTCAGGCATATCTTCATCGCCGTCGCCATACACCATTTGTTCCCCGTTCCAAAATGCGTTGTCATACCCTTCCATGAAATGCACGGTCGACCTTAGGTCCATTCCCCGATTGTTTATGGAGTTTCGGTTGAAAATTTCAGAATAAAGATCAAAGGTGGCACCGGATCCATCGTAGGCTTCATCAACTGCCGCATCGCCAGTGGGAGCATTGCCTTCACTGCGGACCAGGGTGCCAGGAAGTTCGATTCCGTTTTGGGCATCATAGACCTTACGTACCCTTTCGCCCGCAGCTGCCGCGGCCCTCCGTGTAAGTTCAGAAAGCTGCTGGCGCTGACCGCGTATCTGTCCGGCAATGCGAATGAAGGCTTCTGCCTTCTTCTTTTGCCCTGGGGTGCCTTTTTCCAGGATTCTTTCCGCCATATGAGGCGGAATAATGCTACTTATTGGACGGGGACGAATTTTCATTTTGATCCTCTTTAAAGGTTATAAAATGATGAGTCAATACATTTCCTGGTAAGGAAATAAACGCAAGTATGCCAGGAAATGTTTCTAAATAAGAGAGGGTATAATTCTGGCTCTGGGTAATAAATGTAAGAATCGTCCTAATTCAAGTCAAGTATTTTAATCCCATTCGTTGAGCGCCACTCAAATTTTTCAGGCTTTTTATTGTTCAATTCTAGTTTTGTTGTATATTGCAACTGTTGAC
>SPBY01000599.1 GCA_004525825.1 Bacteroidia bacterium | reverse complement strand
TAGTTGGGCAATTCCCCGTCAAACCAGGTTGGAACACCCAGAATTAACCGATCGAAAGAGAGAAATTCTTCTTCTGTGATCTCTTCTGCATTTACAAGTATAAGATTGTCGTCGTCGAATTCTTCTTTGATTCGCTCAGCGATTTTACCTGTTTTCTTTGTATTGAAGCTGTAAATTATTGCGGTTTTATTCATTGTTCTGTTGTTTGTCTTAATAATTCAACAGTTCTTTGGCTGCTTCTTCAATCCTCTTCAGGTCAGGCAGGATAGCTGCCTCTAGGATTCGGTTGAATCCAACCGGGGTGAAGGTGGATCCCACCCTTTTCACCGGTCCGTCAAGGAATTCAAAGGCCAGGTCATTGATCTGGGCCGCCACCTCTCCACCGAATCCGCCAAAGACCTTATCCTCGTGAACCACCAGGACTTTCCCTGTTTTCTTTACCGTGGCCAGAATAGCCTCAGTATCCAGTGGACTGAGCGACCGGAGATCCAGAACTTCAAGGCTGGCGGTGCCATCCTTGCTGAACTTTTCGGCTAGTTCCACACACATGGGGGTGGTATTTCCATAGGTAATGATACTCAGGTCAGTTCCCTCTTTTCTGATCCTCGCTTTCCCAAATGGCACTTCAAAGTCATCTGGTATGGGAGTAGCTACTTTGGGAGCATTGTAGAGTGCTTTGGGCTCCAGGAACATGGTAACTCCTTTGGAACGAAGGCTGGTTCGAAGCAAACCTGCAGCATCATCTGCATAACAGGGGTAAACGATCCTGATGCCCGGCAAAGGGGCCAGGGAAGCCTCAATGTTCTGAGAGTGGTATAGCCCCCCTCCGATATAGCCGCCCGAGGCAAGACGTACCGTGATATTGGGTGAAAACTGCCCTTTGGTTCGCCAATAGTCATGGGATGTTTCCACCAATTGTTCCATGGCGGGCCAGAAATAGTCAGCAAATTCGGCACCTTCCACCACAATCCGGAGTTTATCGTTGAAGCGGCTCATCCCATTGGCGGTTCCCATGATAAAATCTTCGGCAATGGGTCCGTTAAAGACACGCTCATTCCCAAACTCCTGTTGCATCCCTTTGGTCACATTGAAAATGCCGCCCTTCTCCTTGTTGGCCACATCCTGTCCCCAGATAAAGGTGTCAGGATTTAGCCGGAATTCGGCTTTCAGGGTTTCGTTCAGTCCTTCGATCAGTTTCTTAGGCTCGCCTTCATAATTGTGGAGTCCATCCGGATACTTTTCACTGACATAGGGTTCGGGGATCACGAAATCGTAGATCGAATCAGGCGAAGGATTTGGGGAATTCATACCCACTTTGTGAGCTGCTTTCACCACCTCTTTGGCCTCATTTTCAAGAACTTCAATTTCAGCCTCCGTGAAGCGTTCATACCTGAGCATTAGCCTTCTGAATTTGGCAAGCGGATCATAGGCATGCACATAATTCAGTTCATAATCGTCGCGGTACAGGTCGTGCCGGTCAGAATTGGAGTGGGAATGTATCCGGACACAATTGGCCTGCACAATCACAGGGTGCTCATGTTTGGTCACATACTCTTTGGCTTCAAACATGGTATTCATGCTGTCGAATACATCTTTTCCATTGCAATGGAAAATCTTCAGGTTCTTGAATCCTGTAAAATTGTTCGCTACTTTCCTGTTGGCAGTCTGATCGGCCTTAGGCACAGAAATACCATAACCATTGTCCTGGAATACAAATATTACCGGCAATTTTTCGGTGCTGGCGCCATTAATGGCCTCATAAACATATCCTTCAGAAACAGAGGACTCCCCCTGGGAGCTGATGGCTACTCCAGGAACTTTATACTTTTTGATGGCTCTGGCCACCCCCACTGCATGCAGGGTATGGTTCCCTGTACATGAGGAAACATTGTGGATATTATACTCCGGCTTGGCGAAGTGGTTGGACATGTGTCTTCCTCCACCGGCTACATCTGCATCCCTGGAAATTCCATTGAGAATCAGTTCATCGGCAGACAGGCCGGCCGAAAGGGTGGTAAGCATGTCACGGTAGTATGGAAACAGGTGATCGTGATCGCGGTCAAATACCTGGCCGATGGCCAGCTGAATGCCATCGTGACCTGCATAGGGAGCATGGTAGGACCATCCAATGGCTTGCTTCAGATAGTTGGGAGCCCGGTCATCAATGGCCCGGCCCACCAGCATGAGTTTAAACCACTTTGCCAGGGTCTCTTTATCTGTCTTTTTTATGCTGTATCTTTTCTCCTTAGACATAGTCTACTGAATTTTAAAATTACCGGTCTCCGGATCGAATGATTCTATATAGTCTCCCAGGCGCCTTAGAAATGCTCCTCCCAGTGATCCGTCGATGATCCTGTGATCGTAGGTCAAGGATAACCACATCTTCTGCCTGATGGCAATTACATCTCCCATATCAGTCTCAATCACCGCAGGCTTCTTTTTAATAGCGCCTATGGCAAGGATGGCCACTTCGGGCTGATTGATGATCGGGGTGCCAATATCGTTCTTAAAGGAGCCAAAGTTGGTCACCGTAAAGGTCCCTCCGCTGATATCGTCGGGCCCCAGTTTGTTGCTCCTTGCAGCAGCAGCCAGTTCGTTCATCCTTTTGGTGATTCCGGTCAGATT